>JBJOPA010000253.1:0-48753 GCA_046051005.1 Bacteroidota bacterium | reverse complement strand
AAATTATAACAATACATTTTCCTTAACTATACACCATTGACCCCCCAGTATCTAACCCGATTTTCAGCAGAAAAGCATCAGCAATGCGCACGCCGAACCGCCTTGAACGAAACAAAAAGCCGCGACCAACTGCCAAAAGGCGGGTCGGTCGCGGCGTAGTGCGTCACACAAAGAACAAAACTTAATCAAAAATATTTTCAAACCTAACAAAAACGAAAAAAAAGGGCATTTTTAGGCAATGATACTGGGGGGGGCATTTTTACCTTCCATGAATGATAATTTTTTCCGTCAACATCTTTTCGCCTTGTTGGATTTTTAGGAAATATTGACCCGAAGGAAACATATCGGTTCTAAAAAACAGGTGATTGTTGCCTTCTTTTGCCTCCAAACGATAGGTGTGAACGATTTGCCCAATGGCATTTACGAGTTCAAAATCAACCGTTTGGGCAGATTCGAGCGTAAACTTGACGTTCAAAATGCTGTGCGCGGGGTTTGGATAAATGCTGAAATTTGCTTTTTTACCGACCTCAAAATGGACGCTTCTAATCGGCGACAACGTGACTTTTCCGGAGTTTTCAACGATTTTTAAGCGATAATAGACGACACTATACTGGGGGGGGGTGTCTTCGGCGACAAAAATACTTTTGTCTTGTTTTTTCAACCATTCAAAAGTCTTTCCATCAAAAGAACGCTCAATTTCGTAGTGTTTTACGTCTTTTTCTTGCGCGATTTGCCAATTCAGTTTTACGTTTTTACCGTTCAAGATGGCTTTAAAATCCAACAATTCTACGGCAAGCGCGACTTCATTGTTGAGTGCAAATTGGCTAAAACTGGTAACGTTGTTGTTGGTACTAAAAGTGAGGGTATTGTTATTGGTGGACGACAATTCGTCTGCTTCGTCCAATGCCGTTGCCCAAGTTGCGCCATCATTGCCCGACTTTCGTTTGTAGAGTTTAACATTGCTCGGATTACTGGTCGCAAAACTACCCAAATCGCTGAAACTGATGCGTGCCAACTGCCCAAAAGTTTGGTTTGCCAGCGTCGAGCCATTCAACCCCATGTTGTTGACAATCCAATATTTGGTATCGAGTGGTGATCCTGCGGGCAATTGGTCGGGCGCGACGTTGAGTTCGGTGACCACCAAATCGGCATTGGGCAAGGTACCCGAACTCGGCAATTCGATGGTCAAATGTTGCGCCGAAAAATCCAAAATCGCCCCAGCCGTCGTCGCTGCCAAGCGGCTGCTGGTTCCCACGCCGATGGGAGCTGTCGAAATAGTGCGGCTGGCAGCACCCGACAAAGCAGAGAACGTTGGCTCCGATTTGTTCCAAACGGCACCTGTTGTTTCGTTGAATTGGAAATAGCCTTTGAGCGTGGCATCGGTTGTGGATTTGACCAAATGCATCTTTTCGCGTATTTCGTTTTGGGTCAATACACGATTATAAAAACAGACTTCATCAATTTTTCCTTTAAAAGTTCGCCCGCTATTGTTTCTATCGTTGCCGATATACCATTGGCGATTGTCCAAGTTGAGGGCAGGAGGATTGTAGGTAGATAGGCTTTTTTCTTGCCCATTGAGGTACAATTTCATGTTCGTACCATTGGCAACCATTGCAACGTGCGACCATTCATCGGCAGGTACAATTAGCCCCGAAGACCAGCTATAAGACCCCGAAGCGTCGTTCCAGTGGAGTCCCAATTCGTTATTATCTCGATAATTTAAGTTTACATTTACGCCACTGCACGACAAAATGCCTGCATAGCTGGACTGCGTACCCGCATTGGGTCGAATCCAAGCCATAACCGTAATTTGGTCGGTGCTGGCTCCCAAGTTGATGGGTGGCGTGAGCATATAATCGCCATTGTTGGTGGTGGTCATGGCTTTGCCAACGACTGTGCTAACCGCGCATTCCGCATTGGCTATCAATGGTGCAGCCGTAGCCGCATCGTTATTGATGGTGAATTGCCCTGCGTTCATAATGCCCATGCAAGGTGCGGGCGGCGAGAAGGTCAAATCGGAACCCACGATGGCATCGCCGTCGTCAATGGTAGCACCCCAAGTTGCGCCTTCGGCATTAGCACTCCGTCTGTACAATTTGAAATTGGTGGGTACGCCCGTCGCAAACCCTGTTAAGTTGTTAAATTTGATACTCGTCAATGGCGAAAAGGTCGTATTTGTACCATAATTGTTGACAATCCAGTATTTATTGCCAAGTGACGTACCATTGCTTTGCGTTTGATTGGGAGCCACATTGAGTTTGGTTACGACGACATCGCCGTTGGGATAAATGCCACTTGCAGGAAATTCGAGTTGGCAATCGGTGTCGATAAAATTTTTTACACCGCCACTATTGACCGTCAGACTTTCCGACACACCGCCGCCGACAGGGGCAGTACTAGCGGATAAGGTCGCACCACTCACCAAAGTGCCGTGTTTTACGTTTGCTTTATCCAACACTGAACCCGCTACCAAGTCGTTGAATTGCCAGTAACCAATCAAATCAACGTCGGTGGTCGTTAGGTCTTCTTTGGTCAAATGGCGTAAACGTCGAATTTCGGATTCAGAAAGGGCGCGCTTCCACATAGTGACCTCGTCAATATCACCTTTAAACGACTTATCGTAATGCCCAAAACCGATGTAAATGTTTTGGAGTTGTCCAGGTGAAAGTGGTCTTGTGTCAACATATTTTTTTTCATTCAAATACATCGTCGCGCCAGTCGGCGTGATGACAAGTGCCACGTAGCTCCACTCGTTCAATGGAATGTCAATGCCACTATTATTTGACCAAGCGGCACTGTTTCCGGGCCATTTGTACCAAAGTTTTGAGGCATAATAGTCAAATATCAAACCTTCTGTATCGTCGCAATGCGCGCACCAATCGCCACTACTAAACAAAGCGGCATAGGCTTGTTGTGCGCCATTGGGCTTCCACCAACCCGTTACGGTAAAATGCGTCAAATTAGAAAGATTAGCATTTTGGCTGATGAAATAGTCGCCATTCGCAACCGTTCGCAGTGTTTGAAGCGGTAGCGTATCGGGTTCACAGTAGCTATTAATGGAAACTACATTGGGAACTGTATGGACACTCGTGCCTGCACCAGTCGTTAGGGTCATCGTTGCCGAAAAATTGCCCGATTGCCCAAATACGACTTTTGGATTGCGGGCATTTGCATCGCTTACATACTGGGGGGGGGGTGAAAATGACCACGACCATGTCGCCCCTGCGTGCTTGACAATGGAATAGTCATCGAAATAAAAAGTATCGCGGCTACAACTGGAGGTTTTTTTATCTACCGACAAATTGACAACGGGCGCAACATCTTCTGCCAACGGCGTTTCCCAAATGCCGCGATTGCCCGCTACGCGCATTTTGCCGTCGCGGTAAAAAGGTTTCATACTCAAAATATCCATCGAAGGCGGAAGATTGGTCGAAAAGTCTGTCCAATCTGTCGCACTCATTGACCGATAATAAACATAACCTTTGTCCGAATCTGCCGAAATATAGACCCCCCCCCCAGTATGCACGACGTTTTTTATCTTTTTCGATGCCAAAACGGGCGAAGTTTTGTCTGTCCAAGTGCTTCCGCCGTCGGTGCTTTGATACACTTTGCCCGTCATGGCGGTTGCACTGACGTTTTTAAAGGTTATCCAAACGTCATTTTCATTGGTCGGATTGATGGCGATATACAAACTGCCCGAACTCCGTCCCGAAGGCAACGCCAAACTCGACCACGCCGCGCCACCATTCGTACTTTTATGAAAACCCGCATCGGTGGCAAGATAAATGACCAACGGATTGCTCCTACTCATGTCATAACGACGAACAGGGCTGCCAAAATCTTGCAGTGCAACGAAAGTCGCGCCGTTGTCCGTAGTTTTCCAAAAGGTGTTGCCTTCGCCAAATAGTTGGTGTTTATAATAATTGGGGTGAATCAAAAACGGGCTGGCGTTGAAACCATATCCGTCTTCATTCGGAAATCTTGAATATCGAAAATCGCCATAATCGTCGCCCGTAAAACTACTCGGCAACACTTTGTCTTCCGAATCGGAAAAAGCGACGGTGCGCGATTGACCATGAAAAACATAACCCGTTCCTGCTTCTGCACCGCCCATGCGCAAGGCTTTTCCCGTCGGATAAAAATCTGCCAAAGCCGTATTTCCGTTGTGATAACGCCCACCGACCATGATGTCTTCGTTCCAACCTTGCCCAAATCCCCAAAAATCGGTATTGTAAATGCCATTGTTTCGCGCCGCCGCGTTGCTGGTGTTGCTGAAAAAATCGGTAGAAAACGTCAGCCCGCCATCGGTGGCGAGCCATGTTTCTAATTGCGACCCGTTCCAAACACATTTCATCTCTTGCACGTCGGGGTGAACTGGAAAATCGCCACAATAACCGCCAATCGGCAAAAACGAAAACGTGTTGCCGCCGTCGCTCGAAACGGCTTTTGCGGTCGAACAAAATCCATAAATGAGTTCATTGGCATTGGTTTGAGACGCGGCGATAGACAAATCGTAGTAGCCTTGTCCGCCCGTCGCGTCGCTCACGCCGCCTGTGCAAAACGGTGGATTTAGGTCTGCCCACGTTTCGCCGCCGTCCAGACTTTTCATCAAGCGCGGCGGATTGGGCGAAGTCGTACACAACAAATAAATCCGATTGGCATTGGCAGCCGTCACCGCCAAACGCCCCGCCCGAAGCGTCGTCGCGCCTGTATTTTTGACTCCGAAAATCACGCCGCCGTCGGTTGATTTCAACAATTCGACATTAGTTCCATTCGATTTTAGGATAAAAATGGTATTTGCATCATTCACTTTAAATTCAATATCGTAACAAGGCGTGGTGTAAATGGTCGTCCAAGTGCTGCCGCCGTTGGTGGAACGAAAAAGTCCATTGTCGGCAGCTACCCAAACAATATTTGGGTCAGCGGGCGAAATGGCAATATCGTTCGGACCCGAACTGTTACAATTGGTCAAATCCACCCAATTATTGCCGCCGTCGGTAGTTTTATAAAGAAAAGAATTTATGCCCAAATAAACCGTATTGGGGTCAGTCGGGTGGACTTCTATTGCATTTCCCGTTCCGCCGAATGAAAAATTGGGTGCGCAAGCCGTCCAATTCAATCCTTTGTCGGTCGTTTTGAAAACCCCACCCGTTTCGGGCGCGGCGTATAGAATTGCCGAATTACTTTTGGCAATATCGAAGGCATAAACATTGACTTGCCAAGGGCAGGGTGCTTGGTCGGCGCGGTTCCATTTTGCCCAATGGGTTTCATTGGGTCCCACGAGTGTCCAGTTTGCTGCCGCATTTCGCGTAGCGAGTTGACGCTGAAAATCGGCATTTTGCGATTGAATTGACCGTTCATATTCGGCTTGCGTGGGCAGCACGATGGAGCCGTCTTCTTGCGCAAAAGGCGCGTAGGCGCGTCGCCAACGTTGGAAATATACGTCATATTTGTCTTCGATGGCTTCCGATGCCTCCCCCCCAGTATCGGGGCGTATTTTGGTCTTTTCGTAGCGTTCAAAAGCAACTTCGACGGCTTTGAAATTGACATCGGGTCGAAAAGTCATTTTGACAAATTCGGGTAAATCCGCGCTATACGCAGGACGGTCGCTTTCGCTAAGCGGCTGATGAAGCAGATTTTGCGCCACCAATTGCGATGCAATAAAAAAACAAGCTAAAATGAGTTTCAGACGTAAGTGCATTTCGTAATATTTTTTTTGATGAAAAGTTCTTTTTAAGATTAGTCTCCGATGCAAAGATAGATTTTTTGAGAAAAGAAAAATAGAAAATTTTAAAAAAAAATATTGCCTCCCACGTGCGCAAGAGGCAATATTTTTTGCTGGATACTGGGGGGGGGCGTTTTTATCGAATCACAATTTTTTGATTTGTGATTTTTGCTCCCTTTTTGATATGCAATTGATAAAATCCTGCGGACAAACCCACCGTCGGGATTTTTAAGCCCCCCTCAATCCCTCCAAAAGGGGGAAGGATTTTAGAAAAAAATACAATTTGTCCAATGCTATTCGACAATTGAATATCCACCGTTTCGGATTGATTTTCACCGAGTTCAATCGTCAAAAATTGGGTCGCTGGATTTGGATACACTTTGATTTCCGCCTTTTCAGAATTGTCCAAAGCAACAATTTTTGAATAAGAAGCCCCCCCCCCAGTATCAACCGTTTTTAGACGATAATAATTGACCTGCGCATCTACTTTTTCATCTAAAAACGAATATTTTTGAACCGATTGCCGATTGCCTTGACTTTTCACGCTGCCGATGGTTGTCCACGTTTTTGCATCAACAGCATGTTCGATATCAAAACGGTCATTTTGGACTTCCGAAGCAGTTTCCCAAGTCAGATAATTCCCCGATTGCGTACTTTTCCCCTTAAACGACAACAACTCGACAGGCATGGTCACTTGAAATTCGACGGCTCCGATGTCGGGCGTTGTTCGAGGGTTGCCATAATAGTCCGTCGTTGGCGTATAGGCAGCCACATAAGCATTGTTGATAGCTGGCGAAGTACTCAATAACGTAAAATCAAACGCCCCTTGATTGGTAAACTGCGGCAACACCATTTGGGTATTGATTTGAACGGCATCAATTTCGGGGTCGGTTCCGATGACTCCCGTTGTGCCATAAATGATATTATTGCGGACTTCCACCGCCCCCGAAGCGGTAATATCTGTACTAATCGCCGAGCGAGTCATATTATTGTCAATGACGGAAATATTGTTGATAATTTTATGCCCCGTTCCACCTTGCAGACTGATGCCAATGTTGCCCGCATTCGGATTGGTTCCGCCTACGGTTATCGAACCCGTGTAAGAATTAAAATAACAAGTGTTGTTAACAATGTCCATTCTATCGCCGTCGTTGCTGTGAATGCCGCTAAACCCATTGTAATAACAGATATTATTAGCAATTAAAATGCGTCCGTTGTCCCAGTTTACACTTGCCGTTGTTTGGTTTCGTTGCATCGAGATGCCTTTCCCTTCGTCAATGTGCGGCGTAATGATAATTTTGTCAGGTGCCCAAGAGTATTGTTCGTTATAATTGTGATGGACAAGATTTCGTAAAATTTTGATTCTGTAATCGTCGCTCGTCCGCGTACTGGTGGCTTTAGTGACCACCAAACCATGCGTTCCACCCGATGACCGCCTCGAACAATCGTTAATTTCGTTGCCTTCAATCAAAATGTCTTCGCAATCCGAAACACGCAAACCACCACCTGGCATGTGGTGAATATGATTATTCAAAATATCGATATGATGTACATCACTCAAATAAAGACCTCTCGTGTCGTAATAGGTCGGTCTATATATTTGGTTGGGGTTTAATGGCGAATAGGTTTCGCCGTCCACTACCGCGCCTGTCGTACAGTTGGCAACACAATCTTGGTCTCGATAGCGGATTTCCGCAGGCGTAGGGTCTGTGACTACGGTTGAACTCACCACATACACAAATTGCAGCGCATTGGCAACCGATAAAGGACAATTATCCACTTCCCCTTCCATACTAAACCCTTCAATTTTTAAATATGAAGAGTTTTGTACGCGAAAAATATTGCCGCCATCGCCTTTCAATATCGTCGTATTGTCATAAGGTTTAATGGTGATATAATTGCCCGCACTGCCATTTAGGTTGCTCAACGAAATGGTGTTTTCTCCGTGCCAAAATCTGGGCGCATCAACGGCAACCCCAATCGGGCTGGCAGCTGTGTAACTCGGATTGGTGAAAGTGCCAATCAAATAGATAAAATCACCCGGCTGAATATTATTTGAAATGGTACTCGGCAATGCGCCCGTTGTGCGCAAACCTGCCGCCGTTGCTACTGTCAAACCATTATAGGAAATAGGATTTCCTTTTTTTACATAAAAATTTGTTCCACTACATACGGATTGTGCGAAAAAGAAAAAAGAAAATAAAAGATACTTATTCATTCTGCAAAACGTGTATTTTCTATAATTTAGATAGTTTTTTTACTGGCAATTCGTTTTCATGATTTCATCTAAAACGGGTTTCATATCTTTATACCATGTGCCATTTTTGGCATCATAATATTTATGGTCGGCATTGAAAGCAAATGGAATTTTGTTTTTGGTCAACTCGCACGTAACAAAATTCGCAAACACAATTTGTTCTTGCACCGAATAATCATTTCCTTTGTTGTAATTGCCCGCCATCCAAGCTCCAACCCATGTGTAGATGCCCGTTTTTTGCTGCCAATCTAACGCAATTCTGATTTTGGCTTTGATGAGTTCTTTTTCTGCTTCCGTACCCGTTGTCCATTTTTTCAACGGATTGGTTTTGTCGGGTCCAGAGGCATAAAAATGCCACTCTGCCATGAGGTAATTATTATGAGTGGTCGGAATTTTCAACTCTTTTAAGTTTTCGGGCGAGGAACGAACGACGGGCGAAATAAACACAATTCTGGTTGGATTGGTTTTTCGGATTGCCGAAACCGCCTTTTCATAAAACAGATTGAGCTTATCCTTTTCTTTGTTCAACGCATCGGTGACTTCGATGATTAAATCGAAAGACACTTTGTGGGTTTTATGTTTAAAATAATTTGCCACCACATTCCACCATTCAACGGACGCATCGAGGTTTTCCATCGTTGGTTTTTCCTCGAAAAGACCACCATGATAGGCAATGATGGGAACCAAATCATTTGCCAAACATTCTTGCACCACTTTGTCCAAATGGGCAAGCAATGTTGCATCGGGGTCGTCTTTTACGCGAATTCTGATGTGCGAAAAACCCGCTTGCTTAAAATCTTCCACTATTTTTGGCTTAAAAGTTTCTATGCCCTTTGGCGTTTCTGCCCATATCACGTCAATGCCTTTTCCTAGCATCGCGGAATAATCTTTGGGCAAAATGGCGAAAGTCGTCTGAGGTGTAGTTTCTACGGGTTTTCTTGGCTGTTCGCCTTTTGGTTTTTTAGGCGATTGACAATTACTTGCCGTGAGGATAAAAACAGCGATTAATCCGAAAAAGACTTTTTTCATAATAATAGATTTTTTTTTGATTCGTTTGCAAAGGTAAGCGGCTTCTTACACATTGAACATACGTGTAGTGATATATTTTTTTTTAAAAAGTGTCAAAATTTTGCTGATATACTGGGGGGGGTATCTTTTTTCAGTCGTTAAAAAAATATTGATTTACAAGTTGTGCAAATCTATATTTTTTCTATTTTTACGGTTTTTAAGACGCTTAAAATAAATTAAGATGAAATACTGGATATTTGTGGGCATTTTTATCGTTGCCCAAAACGTTGCAATTGGGCAAACAACCACATGGAAAACATTTGCCGATTTAAAATTCAAAAAAAAATATGATGAAGGTCTGGGAATGAACGTTGATTATCCCGTCTTTTCTAAAAATGTCAAAAAATTAGAAAATTCTATCATCACGCTTGAAGGTTATGTGATTAGCGAAAGTCCAAATGGCGATTTAGTACTTTCACAAATCCCGAATAGCCAAATTGATATTACATGTGGAAGAATCAATATCTCTCCTTCTAAAATTTTTAACATACAGCTCAAAAAACATGCAGCATCGTATTTGAATAAAAAAGTAAAAATAAAAGGCATTTTGGTTTTAAATAATGTTGATAATATTCAACTCCCCTACACATTGAAAGAAGCCGAAATCATTGATTTTTAACTTTTTAATAGCTTGGATACTGGGGGGGGGACGTTTTTACAGATTATTAATGACCATTTCTGAAATATTGCAAAAATCAATATTTTTTTTACAATTAGCTCGAACTTTTGCTCATCAAAGTTAGTCTTTTGATAGTTACCAATCAAAAAATAATTTTTACAACACAAATGAAACCCTTGCGTACATAAAAATAACAGATAATTTTTCAAAAAAATTAATAATATTTTATGAATTGAAAAATCTATTATTTTTATGCGTTTATGTACACAAGGGTTCATTTCATTACACCAACTGGATAATAAATTTAAAAAAAACGTTGTATAAATTCAAAATAACGGCTGTCAATGCTTTAGACAAAAAACATTGATAGATTATTATATTGATAATTATTACACTTTATTTAATTTAAGGAAATTGCTATTCTATGCATAGCAAAAAAAGTTATTACATTTTGGTTAAAAAGATAATTACAAAAAACATTTTCAGAGTAGTAGTATTAGTAGTGTAATAGAGAAACGATTGACCAGAATAATTCTTTTTCTTTACAAAAATAACTTATCATTCTATATTATTACGAAATTTATTTCATAAATAAATCATATAAAATTTCTTGAACGATAGGTTTTAGCTTTTCTTTGATTAATGGATTTTCGCTGTCGGAAGCTAATATCAATACTGCCTCGAAAGGAACATCTAATCCTTTGCAAATTTGTTTCAATCGCTCTAAATTAGGGCTATTTACTCCATTTTCAATTGCAGACAGATAAGAAGTGGATAAATTGGTGGCTTCAGAGAGCTGTTTTAAAGTAATTCGTTTTTTTAATCGAATATCCTTTAAAAAAACATTTGAGGTTGGACGATTTAAGATTTTTTTTTCCATTTTTTTAAAGTTGTCTAATATAGCAATGACCAATATGCGCGTTAAGCTATGCATTATGCATAAAAAATTTATAATATCTAAGTGTATATTTGAAAAAACATAATTGTTAGATATGAGGGGGGTATCTAAGATTAGATACCTTTTACCCTCATATTTTTTTTTAATTAGTTGAAGAGATTAAAAATATCTTCAACTGCACCATCATAAATGGTGTCAGCGATTCTCGAAAAGACCGAAATAAGAATCTGCTTGATTTTTGACTCTTCGGGGGGCATTTTCATCGCGGAGTCCAATAATTCGAGAGCTTGTCTTAAACTCTCTCTTTTGCGGGAGGAACGCTCTTCCGCTAACAGTCGCGTCAATATTTCGCGTAACTGCACCAACATATGTTCATTTTTTCCCATTCTATGAAAAAATAAATTATTTTTTAAAATGTGTGCTTCCAACCTGAAACACGTGCAAAAATACAGTCGTTTTTCCAATAAAAATGCGCAAATTTCCACAAATACAGGAAATTGTACAAAATTTTACACAAATTTTACAAAACAATGCACTTGCATCGAAAAACGGTACATATAATAACTTTTTTCCAACCCATTTCTCATGCATCTGTTGGGCTTTTTCAAATTTATGTCAAATCTTTTTTCATCGCCTTTGGTCAGCAAAAAAACTGTAATTTTGCCAATTCAAAAAATTATTTTATCTCTTCATAAAATAAATTATTTTTCAAGATGAAACATAGATTTTTCCTAAAAATATTGTCTTGCGTGTTGGTGATTTCTTTTCTATTTCCGCATTTTACGACCGCCCAATCGCGTCGAAAAGGCGAAATATTGGTGCAAGTTCGCCAATCATCGGACATCGAAAAATTATTAAGTGATTATCAAAAAGTCATGCCCAACCAGCCGCGCAATGAAAAATTACGCTTGGGAAAATGGGTGGCTGACGCGCCGTTTTTCATTGCGCGCCTCGATTTTTCAGAACGCACCGAAGCCGACGCAACCGCCCTCAAAAAGTGGTTGGAAAGCTACCCCCCAGTATTGAACGTCCAAATGAACCACGAAAGCCCCATTTTTCGCAGCACGCCCAGCGACCCACAGTTTGCACAACAATGGCATTGGCAGCGCATCAAGGCAGTGCAAGGTTGGGACATCGCACGAGGCGGCTACACGATGGACCGAGACACCATTGTCATTGCCGTGATTGACAACGGTTTTTGCCCCGCGCACGAGGACATGACCACCAATATGTGGAAAAATTACGCCGAAATCCCGAACGATGGCATTGACAACGACCAAAACGGTTTTGTGGACGATTTCAAAGGCTGGAACGCCCTCAATCAATCCGATAGCATCGAAGGCGGTGCGCACGGCTGCGAAGTGGCGGGCGTAATTGGCGCAATCGGCAACAATGCACGCGGCGTTTCGGGCATGAATTGGGAAGTAAAAGTCATGCCCGTCGTGACCGCCAACGACGACGCAACCATCATCGGGGCGTATAGTTATGTGTTTCAACAACGCCGCCTTTGGAACCAAACACAGGGCAAAAAAGGTGCATTTGTGGTTGCCACTAATTCGTCTTTCGGGCGCGACAACCAGTTTGCCAGCAGCGCGCCACTTTGGTGCGCCATGTACGATAGTTTGGGCAGCGTGGGCATCATCAATATTGCTGCGACCGCCAATTTGGGCATCAACGTTGATGTCAACGGCGATTTGCCCGCCACTTGCGGAAGCAATGCTTTGATTGCCGTCACCGCTTCCACATCTGCCGATGTTCGTCGCAGCAATGCCGCTTTTGGTCCAACACACATTGACCTCGCCGCACCGGGCGACCAAATTTTGACTACAAAAATCAATGGCGGCTATGGTTTGGCAGACGGCACTTCGTTGGCTTCGCCCATCGTGGCAGGTTTGGTGGGTCTGATTTATGCTGCGCCTTGCACCGATTTTTTGGTGTTCGCAAAGCAAAATCCCGCGCAAGCGGTCGCGCAAATCCGAACCATATTGCTACGCGGTGTGGATACGTTGCCCAGTTTTACAGGGCTAATGCAGACCAACGGGCGCATCAATGCAGAAAAAACGTTGTTACAAATTGTCAATAATTGTCCAGCTATACAGATGCCCAATTCGGTCGCAGTGACTAATATCACCACTTCAAGCGCAGCTGTTCGATGGCAAAGTATGGCAACCCGCATGTGTTATCTGCGCTACAAAGCCCGAAATACTGGGGGGTGGTCGCCATGGATTATTCAAGGTGGCGCGGACTATAATTTGACGGGTTTGACAAGTTGTACCATCTACGATGTCGAAATTCAAAATTTTCTCGGAACGGCGAGTGCTACACGCAGCCTTTCTTTCAAAACCGATGGTTGTTGCGAAGCCACCAATCGCATTCAATATTTGACGACGACGCAAGGTTTTTCGGCGCAATTTAGTCGCGTCACCGCAGCGACTACCTACGATATTCGGGTTTGCGAAGTCGCGCAACCCAACAATTGTATTTTGCAACGCACGACGACGGATACTTCTTTTTTGTTGTCACAATTGTCGCCTTGCACCAACTATTCGGTACGAATCCGAACCGTTTGCGGCGGCGCAACAAATGCCGACACCACCATTTTCATCAAAACCAAAGGTTGTGGCGCGTGTACAGAAGCAAATTATTGTAAAAGCACTTCCACTTCGATGGCGAGTGAATGGATTGATTCCTTGAAAATTGATACCGCCCGCTTTGCAAACGGACGTTTGGGAAATGGTTATACCAGTTTTACGGCGGTGTCGCCGTTGGTGTTGTTGGGCAATCGAACCTACAATTTCAGCATTGTGCCAGGGTTTTCGAGTGGCGCGTATCGCGAGGGTTATCGCATTTGGATTGATTTGAATGGAAATGGAATTTTTGAAGATTCAGAAAAAATGTGGGAAAATGTACGCACCGATTCGCTTCTTGTACGTGGTCAATTTACGATTCCACGCGGGGCGACGGCGGGCGTGACGCGGTTGCGCGTGAGCATGAAATATGTTGGATTTTCCAATCCACCGCCCACCGCTTGCGAAACTTTTACGGGTGGCGAAGTCGAAGATATTTGCGTAAAATTGGAAGGCGTGAATAGCGTCGAAAATGCCCCCCCCCAGTATGCAGACCAAATTCGCGTGTTTCCGAACCCTTTTTCAAGCGATTTGACGATTGAAAACACCCAATTTGACAATCCAATCCGCAGCGCAGATTTGTTCAGCATGGACGGAAGATTATTATTTTCAAAAAGTTTTGATGCTTTTTCAACTTCTCAAACCTTGCGGAATTTAGACGAAGCGATAAGCGTTCGCGGCATTTTCCTCTTGCGCGTGCGAACCGAAAAAGGCATCATTTGGAAACGAATCATGCGATAAATTTAAATTATAAATATTCAATAAAAATATTTATAAAAACAATAATGGCTGCATTACCGAAATAATGCTGCCATTTTTTTGTTGTATTCTCTATAAAATTACCTTACTCCCTCCCTTCGGGGGGGACGGGGGGGGAAATACTGGGGGGGGGCATTTTTTTATGCGGCTTTACGTTTTTTGACATCAATGAACGCGGCGGCGGCGGGTTGTTGCAACATACCGTGCAAAATTTCTTTTGCGCGGAAAAGTTGTGCTTTCACGGTACCGAGTGGAAGGTTGAGTTCTTGGGCGATTTCCTCGTAGCTCAATTCTTCAAAATAGCGCAATTCTATCATTAAACGATATTTTTCGCTCAACTGACCGACCAAACGTCGCACGAGGGCGAGTTTTTGCTCATAAATCATGGCGTGTTCGGGTCCCAAATCGCTATCGGCGATGGTGTGAGAAAGGTCATATCCAGAGCCGGGTTCAAACGGCTCGTCCATCGAAAGGGTTTGCAATTTTTTTCGGCGGATATAATCAATGCAGTTGTTGATGGCAATGCGAAACAGCCACGTCGAAAACGCATAGTTCGGCGCGTAGCTGGCAAGTTTATTAAATGCTTTCCCCATGGCTTCGATAGCCAAATCTTCGGCATCGTCGCGGTTATTGACCATTTTATACATGGCGTGAAAAACCGAGTGGCGATAGCGAGTCCAGAGAATTTCGTATGCTTTTTGGTCTCCTGCAACGGCTTGTTGCACCAAACGATAGTCGTCTGATGCGCGGTGCGAGAGTTTGTGTGTGCTGAGTTGAACGTCGGCTGTGGGAGTCATAGGCGATATTTCTAATATTTTGTAGGTCTTTTTTTCTTAAAAATTAAAAAGTATTAAGAAAAAAAAACTCATTTCCAATAAATATTTTTTTGCGTTTTATGAATGAATTGATGATATAATGAATGTACAATCGAAATTGCGGCAAAAGTGCTATAAAAAATAATAAAAAACAAATCCAGTAGCGGTAATTTCACAAAAAAGTAAAATTTATTTTCGCCAATGTGCAACTTTCTTATGGTCAGCCCGTAAAAAATGGTTACTAAAATCAATCTGATTACTAATATAATTGCCACAAATATCATGCTAAAATTAAAAAAAATTAGCATAAGTGGCAAAAACCAAGAAAAAAATTGCGCCGCAGCAATGCCTCCCAACACAATTTGATGCCAAAATTGATATCGCGTGCCTGCACTGAGGTGTCGTTGCTTTTGACGGCGATAATCTTCCCAAGTCGTCTTGGGGTCAGACCACATAAACGTCTGCGCATCAAGACAAATTGTCGTGTTCTGACGATTTGACACACTATTTACAAAAAGGTCGTCGTCGCCACTCGCCAAATCCGCATGTTTTTCAAAACCGTTGACTTGTTGAAAAAGACTTTTTTTATACAACAAATTACGACCAACGCCCATGTATGGCATACCCGCTTGCGCGAAACCGAGATATTGAATCGCCGTCCAAAGGGTTTCAAAAGTAATAAAACTATTTAAAAAACCCGATTGCACGTGGCGGCAAGGCGCATAACCCAACACGATTTCGATGTTTTGATGCTTTGAAAGCGGCGCGACCATGCCCGAGACCCAATCTATACTGGGGGGGGCGCAATCTGCATCGGTGATCAACAAAAAATCGCCTTTCGCCGCGCCAATTCCTTTGGAAAGGGCTGCTTTTTTGCCTTGCGATGTCTTTTTTTCGATGTGGACAATACGCAGTAAATGTGGGTAACTTTCCACAAAGCCGTTCAGCACAAGGGCAGAATCGTCTGTTGAAGCATCATTTACCACAATGACTTCAAAATTTGGATAACGTTGCGTCAGAATGAAAGGTAAATTTTTTTTAAAATTTAACGCCTCATTTCTGCCGCAAATGACTACCGAAATCATCGGTGTGTTGGTTATTTTCTCTTCGTATTGCTTTTTGTGTTTATGTCTAAAAGTATTATTATTTCCTATTTTAAAAAAAAATAATCTTGAAAACACAAACAGCCAATAGCCCAACTCGACAAGCAGCATCGCTACCCAAAAAACGAAGGCAAAACTAATGATTTGCTGTAACAAAATTATCACAAAATAGATGAAAACAACATATTTAACGACCAAAACCTGATTTTGAATCGCACGTTTAGAACGTTGCAAAATTACGGTTTTTTTCTGAATTGGTGTTTTTTTCTTCCAAAAAAGATAAAAAAAAATTGCTTTTTATGTCATTTTGAGCGTTTCCAAGGCGAATATACTGGGGGGGGGCATTTTTTGAGTGGTTGAAAATTTTCTATCCAAAGAATGGATTCAAAAATGGATTTTTACAAATAAAAATAACATTGAAAAAAAAATCTGTTATATTTGCCACTAAAAGGAGTAAATATACTGGGGGGTATGGTTTTTGCAGATTTTCAAAACGCATACTTTCTGAAAAAAAATATTTATAATCATTTGATTGACAACTTATTAAGCATCGTTTTTTGAATCAAGAAAATCAATTAAAAATTCATGGGGGAACAAAAAGTATCGCACGTGCGCGACCAACGCAAGATGCAACATTTCGTCGGACAACTCTTGCGCGATGTGCAAGCATTGGAATATATGCTTGAAAATGATTGGTTTGAAAACGATATTGTCCGCATCGGGGCAGAACAAGAAATGTGTTTGGTGGACAAAACGACCTTCAAACCTGCCTGCATCAACACCGATGTGCTGGCAAAAATGACCGAATGGGAATGGGTCGGCACCGAATTGGCGCGTTTTAACCTCGAAACCAACCTCACGCCCCGCGAATTTGTAGGGAAAGCGTTGCAGGATATGGAAACCGAAAATTGGGATACGCTGAACTTGATTCGCGGAAAACTCAAAGAATTTAACGCCGAAGTGGTCTTGACAGGCATTTTGCCCACCCTCCGAAAACCCGACCTCGACCTTTCCAACCTTACGCCAAAAGACCGATATTTTGCCCTCATTTCCAGCATCAGCGAACAAGCCTTGCACGGCGGAACCTTCGAGTTGCACATTGACGGCATTGACGAACTGAATATCAAACACGATTCGCCGTTGTTAGAGGCTTGCAACACGAGTTTCCAAGTACATTTGCAAGTTTCGCCCGACGAATTTGTGAAAATGTATAATATTTCGCAAGTACTTGCTGCGCCCATGATTTCCATTGCCGCCAATTCGCCCATCGTTTTTGGCAAGCGGCTTTGGCACGAAACGCGCATCGCCTTGTTCCAACAATCGCTGGACACGCGCACCTCGCACGACCACATGCGCGAACGCAGCCCACGTGTAAGTTTCGGAAAAACGTGGCTCAATAAATCTATTTTAGAAATATACAAAGAAGATATTGCACGTTTTCGCGTTTTGTTGGGCGACGAAGTGGAAGAAGACTCTTTGGAAATGGTGATGAAAGGCAAAGTGCCAAAATTGCGGGCGTTGCAGATTCACAACTCAACGGTCTATCGTTGGAACCGCCCTTGTTACGGCATCAGTCCGAACGGAAAACCGCATTTGCGCATCGAAAATCGGGTGTTGCCCGCAGGTCCAACCGTCTTAGACGCTACGGCAAATGCCGCTCTTTGGCTCGGCGCAATGATTGGTTACGCCAATCGGTACGACGATATTAGAACCGTTTTTTCTTTTGAAGACATTAGAGATAATTTTGATAAAGCCGCAAAATTTGGGATTGACACTAAATATACTTGGATGAATGACAAAAAAATTGGGGTAATTGACCTCATTTTGACCGAACTCATTCCAGTTGCCGAAGAAGGTTTGCGATTGCGCGGCATTGACGAAGCCGATATTGCCCGCTACATGGGCGTGATTCGCGCCCGCGCCACCGCACACACGACGGGCGCACGTTGGCAATTGCGCAGCTTTACCCAACTCAAAAAAGATGTAACCGTAGATGAAGCCATGGCGGTCATGACTTCGGCAATTGCCAAAAATCAATGGCAAAACAAACCCGTTCACGAATGGGAATTGCCCACCGTCGCAGACCTCGAACACTACAAACCCAGCGCATTGAAGGTAGAAGAACTCATGCAAACCGACCTTTTTACCGTTCAAAAAGATGATTTGCTCGAATTAGTGGCGCAACTCATGGATTGGCGAAAAGTGCGATACATGCCCGTCGAAGATGCAAAAGGCAACCTCGTCGGATTGGTCACATCGCGGTTGTTGTTGCGGCATTTTGTGAAAAATGAAAAACGCAAAACGCCGTTTACCGTCAAAGACATTATGATTGAAAACCCCATCACCGTCACGCCCGACCAAAGCATTTTAGACGCGCTGCAACTTTTGCGCGACCACCGAATCGGTTGTTTGCCCGTCGTGAAAAATGGAGAGTTGATTGGTGTTGTCACCGAAATGGATTTCTTGAGGGTTTCCCTTCGACTGATTGACAGAGATTAAACGATTAAAAAAAATAGTTTTTTAGAAAATCAAAAAGCCCAACCGTTTTACACGATTGGGCTTTTTTTTATTGTTATTTTTTTTTACAAAAAACTTATTGCACTTTGAATGTGTAGGTGATGGTTCCGCAAGTATTTCCATCGCCACCTTCTTTAAATTTGTATTGTTTGGCATTGCGAATACACGCTTCCACCAAATCATCATCAGTAATAGAAGAGCCACGTGCTTGAAATTTTGCACTGGTGACATTTCCAGCTTCGTCAATACAGGCATAAATCGCGATTGTGCCTGCGCGGTTCGAGTTTTCGGATAGTTTTTTGAAATCGCGCAAACCGCGTCCACCAAAACCATTCACCGTTCCTGCACCACGACCGATACCATCGAGTACGCTCGAATTGGGGTCACCGTCGGGTCTGCCTTGACTGCCTGATGTGCCTGTGTTGCCACGTCCAGTTCCTGTTCCTTCACCGCCTGACGTACCTGGTCTGCTACCGATGCGACCGCCAAAACGGTCTTTGGCTTCTTGCGCTCTTCGAGCGGCATCTGCGGCGGCGGCTTTTTTCGCATCTTCGACACGTCGTGCCTCGCGAACTTCGGCTTCTTGTCTAAATTTACGTTCTTCTTCGGCGCGTCGTGCGGCGGCTTGCGCTTGTCTCAACGCAACTGCCTGCGGGTCTTCTGTTGCTTGAACAGGTTTTGAGGCAGCTGGTGCAGCGGGCGTTGGACGCGGTTTTACAGTAGCCGCAGGTGGTGGCGCGGCGGGGGCAGGTGGCGCAGGAGCTGGCTTTGGCGTACCGACATTAGGGTCAGGTTTACCGGGTGCAGGATTGTTGCCTTGCCCTTGATTGGGCAAACCGAGTGCGGGTCCGCCGCCCAACAAATTTTTAGGCGGTGGCGGTGGTTCTTTTGGCAACTCGACGATAATCAACGCTTTTTCGACGAGGGCGGGCGGCGGTGTGAGGTCTATTAGAAACATCAACCCGATGACCACCGCGTGAATCACGAAACTGGTAATCAGACCTATCCTTTGGTCGTCTTCCTCTTGTTTGACGACGTATTTTTTATTTTCTGGAATCCTACTCATTTTCCATTCTGTTTTTTTACATTTTTAAATAAAAACAACGACTTGAAGCCTCAAAACACCCGATTATACCGGGGGGGGGCTATTTTTCACCTTATTGAGATGCTATTTTTATTTTTTTTGCATAATTTTTTATAAAAAATATTTTTCAAAAAAATTATGCTTTTTCTTTATTCATTGTCCGCCGCTAAAACCACTTGTATGCCCTTGACTTGTGCAAAATCTAACATCTGAACCACCTTTTCAATCGGAGCTTTGCGGTCGGGCGCGACTACAATTTTGAGGTCTTTTTTCGTCCGAAGCATCGTTTCCAAAGAAGATTTGATGGCTTTGATGTCCGTTGTGCGGTCGTCGTATATAAATGTCCCACTTGCGGTAACGCCAATTTGCGGCATTCGCTCGTTGGTGACGGGCGGTTTGGCGGCGGCTTTCGCGCTCGAAGGCAACGAAAGTGGCAACGCAGACGGATGCACCAACGTGGACGTGATGAGAAAAAACATCAACAAAATGAAGATGATATCCGTCATGGATTGCATGGCTTCTTCGCCGTTAATTTCTCTATTTCTGGTACGTAAACCCATTTTTACAACAATTTTATATTCAAAAAAAACTATTGACCTTCGTGCGGTTCGGTCGCGATGACCGCTTTGGCTTTCAGTTTGTTCGCAACCGCCATCACGTAGCTGACGCGGTCGAACGTAACACCTTCTTCGGCGGCAATGGCAACGGTGGCTTGTCGGGTCGCGCTCAAATTGGTACGCAAATGCGATTCCAAATCTGCCGCTTGAATCGGAACCGTGCCGTTGATGGACATTCCACCGTCTTTTTCCAAATTAACCGTCAATTTCAACGAACCGTTTACCCGAGATTCAGATTCAGGCAACTTGAACGGAAAATATTTGACCAACGTGGAAGTAAGCATGAAAAAAATGAGGAGCATGAAAATAATGTCCGTCATAGATGCCATACTTACATGTAATTTTTTCTTATTTTTGCGGAACGCCATATCAAATTATTTTTTTGATTGCTGATGAAAAAAAATCAACCCGCAGGCTCTTGCAACAAATCCATGAAACCAAATGTCGTTGCTTCCATTTTGTTCACCACGCGGTCAATCATATTGTTCAAAATATTATAGCCCACAAATGCCAAAATACCCACAATCAAACCCGTTGCAGACGTAAACATTTTCACATAAATACCGCCAGAAATGGCATTGATAGAAAACTCTTTCGCAGGGTCAGCCAAACTTTGAAACGTTTGAATCATGCCCGCAATCGTTCCCAAAAAGCCCAACATCGGCGCAACACCTGCGATGATAGAAAGGAAATTGAGGTTTTTTTCGAGTTTAAAAATTTCCAATTTGCCTACGTTTTCGATGGCGTGTTCGATGTCGTCAAGCGGTTTTTCGATGCGCATCAACCCTTTTTCGACCATGCGCGCTACGGGAGAATCGTTGCTTTGGCACAATGCACGCGCCGCGCCGATGTTGCCCAATTGAACGTGCGCACGGATGTTGTTCATGAAACTATCGTCAATGCGGTCTGCTTTTTTGATGGTTTGGTAGCGTCCAACGAAAATTGCCAATGCCGCAATGCTCATCAAAACCAAAATAATCATAATGCTGAAACCCAACACGCTATGCGATAGCAATTGAAGAACCGATTCTTGTTTGGCGGCTGCGGCACTTGCTGCTGCCGCGCCCGTTGCGCTTGTAGGAGCTTGAAATAAAAAAGGAATAAACATAATTTTCAGTTTTTTTTAAACTATTTTAAAGTTTTAAATGAGACAATTCAAAGATTTTAAATCTTGTTTTTTTTATAAATATTTTTAAAAATGCTTGATTTTTTTGTAAAAAGGCTACCCCCCAGTATATCCGCGTTTTTTGGGCGGGTTTGGTTTCTTAAAACTGTTTTTTTCAAAGAATATTTTGTCATTCGGTCGAAAAAAATGTTAAAAAAAAGCTAAAATACTGCTTTTGTTAAAATTCAAAACCTTTTTCTATAATTTTTTTTTAACTAATATGAAAATACTTGCAACCAAGTCTATCATATTTTTATAAAAAATATTATGTTCCGCAGCCAATTTACCGCAAAAAATGTGTATATTTGCAGACAAAACCCCTTAAAATAGGTTGATTTTGTCGTTTTGCTACGTTTTTTTGCAAAAACGCACAACAAAAGCCCTGTTTTGATGTTGTGGAGAAGTGGTTAAAAAAATATTTTTGCAACTGTGAATAAAACGTAAATTATTTTGCAAAAATGTATCCAAAATCTAAATTTGTTGCTTTTTCATTAAAAAAAATATACCATGTCTGAACTTCGCAATATCGGCTCCAAAAGCCAAGATGCAGATGATTTTTCGTCGCTCGTGACACACCCATACAATATCATGATGATTCTTTTGTTGGCGGGTTTGACGATGGCTTTTCTCGCGCTTTCGGGCGCGTACCTCTACTCTCGCGTGACGAACGGAGAGCCGCCGATTCGGGTTCCTATTATTTTTGTTTTCAATACGATTGTCCTCATCGGCAGCAGTTATGCCTTGAAATGGGCAAAACGTTGCTACGAAAACGACGACAAGCAAGGCTATCAGCGCGCATTGGTGGCGACGGTGGCGTTAACTTTTGCTTTCATGGCGTTGCAATATGTCGGTTGGGGAATTTTGGTGAACCAAAACGTAAATCTTTCCGTCGGAAACATGCGAGCTTATGTCTATGCCATTTCAATTATACATTTTGTGCATATTTTAGGCGGGTTGCCGTTCATGATTTTGTTTCTCATCACCGCCTATCGGCGCATGAAAGAACCCGTCAGCGTGTTGGTCTATTTCAGCGACCCTCTGAAACGGTTGCGGTTGAAATTGTTAACCATGTATTGGCATTTTTTAGATATATTGTGGATTTATTTGGTTTTGTTTTTTTATATTAATTATTTTATTCAATTCTAATTCAATATTATTAAAAAAAAAGTCTATTTCTTTTGAAGGAAATAGACTTTTTTTTAATAATTGGTGACCTCGGAAGGACTCGAACCTTCAACCGTCAGAGCCGAAATCTGATATTCTATCCATTGAACTACGAAGCCAAATAAAAAATAAGTCCGCAAAGATAACGACTTTTTAAACACAAAAAAGTGTTGTGCTTACTTTTTTTGTAAAAAATATTTTTTTCTTCAAAAATATGCCCCCCCCCAGTATAAAACGCCTAAAAATGCCTTTTCAAACCCGCGATACGCAAAAAACTATTTAAGCAATTTTTTAGCGCGTTCAAAGTCTTTGTGTTTAACCCCATTTGATTCTAATCGCAACAAAGCTCCCATCACTTGGTCTCTAAAAAGCACTACTTTAGAATAGGAATGGTTCCGTTCGTAACGATATTTTACCATCAATGGTTCTGCTTTTTCCCATTCATTGTTTAAAATATAGGCACAAATTAAGATAACAAATCCACTACGTGCTTCATAAGAATCCTCACAAATATTATATTCTTTAATTATTTTAATTGCAAATTTCGGGTCGCGATTACAAACGGCTGCCCATGCCATATCTACCACAGGAAAAGAAGAACCATTTTTTTTTGCGTAGGCACTAGGCGATTTTTTATACTTTGCTTTGTATATGAATCTTGGAACAAACAAAGGAATCTGATATTCAGGTGCTCCTCCTGAAAAATTAAATACCTCTTCTATATGTTTTGCATCCTTATCTGGAACTTTGTATCGAAGCAATGGAGACAACGGTAAATCATATTTTTTTGCATATTCACAAAAAATATTTTTGAGCGAATCGGGTAAATGATATCGGTAAGGATTTAACTGTTGCAATTGCGAACAATGTACAATTTCCAACGGGATTGTTCCTGAACTGTAAAAATGGGTCAAAGAATCTAAATTGCGAATCGCAGGAGGGATAATCTGAATTGGATTGCCAAAGGCACGTACCTGCTTCAAGGCACGTAATTTGAAAAAAGACGCAGGAAATTCCTTGATTTGATTATTACCATAGTAACTGCTTTGATTATTTTCAAAGCTAATTTCTTCTAATTTTTCCAACTTTCCGATATTGGGCGGCAAGGCGGTCAACTGATTGTTATTGATATATAATTTTTTTAAATTTCGGAGCTTGACAATGGATTCTGGAATAGATTCGAGCATGCAATTAGAAAGATACAACTCTTCAATATTCGGAAAATCAAGAATTTCAGTTGGAAATTCGAGAAAAATGAAGTAATCTAAACTTACGATACGTGTTTGCGGCGTAATTTCTTTAATGCCATTGGCGACATGTGCGGCATTTGGATGTTGCGCATGCGACGTTTTTGCACCCATCGTCATTGCAAAAGCAAAAAAAAATAGTCGAAAAAGTTTTTTTAACATGACATGAAATTGATATTATTGACGAAAAATAATTCTTAAAAAACTACCATAAGCAAAGGTAATGGAAAAAATATTATTTTTCATATCAATGTCAAAAAAGGAGAATTTTAGTGATTTATACTGGGGGGGGCAATGGTGTATAGTTAAGGAAAATGTATTGTTATAATTTACTTCAAAATTGGCGTTTTCAGGCGTTTTGGGCGGCGAGATTTACGAAATCTTAAAGATTTCATAAATCTAACCCCATATGTTATGACAAAATAATTTCATTCAAATCCTTAACTAAACAACATTGACTGGGGGGGGGCATATTTTTTAGTAGAAATAAAAAAAAACGACGAATTTTGGAACCGAAATTCCAAATTCGTCATTTTCATCAAAAACTGTTTCAACTAAACAAAATTTATTCGTTATCCTTACGAAAAGAATATTTTTTTATCCTTGTTTTACGCGACGGCTTTCAGATTCTGAACCCGTTTCGCGGCTGCGCGCGCCCTTGACTTCGCGTCCGCCAAAGCGATAATTGAAATTGAGACGCACTTGACGCGATTCCCAATTGCCTCCCGCACTGACTTTGAAACCCGGAATCGCATCGCCCACAGCACTCCATGGAGCCGTAAAAAACAAATCCGAAAGACTCAATTTTATGCTGCCACGACCTTCCAATACTTTTTTCTGAACGCCAATGTCAAACGAACCTTGCGGACGATTGTACCAACTGCCGCCCCAAATGCTACCCGAATTGAACCAACCCGACACTTCCAAAGTCGTATTTTTTGGCAAACTAAACGTTTGTTCTCCATAGAAATTGACCGCCCAAGGGCTTTTCAATCGGAACGAATATTCTGGGAATTTCGCCGTAAAAATGGATTGATAAACACTCACATTCAAATAGCCATTCCACCATTTTTTAATCGGCGTTGGCGAACTAAGACTGATGTTGTAGTTGTCTTGTTGCGCCAAATTGCGATAATTGATGTAACTTCTGCCCGTACCCAATGGGTCGCGCTCGACCAAATCCATGATGCCGTCCACCGTTCTGTTGTAGCCCGACGACAATGAAATGAATTGAAGCAAAGTATATTTAAATTCAAAATTATTTGAATATTGTGGTTTCAAAAACGGATTGCCTTTTCGGTACGTCAACTCATCTAAACGCCATTCAAACGGGTTTAAGTTTTCATAATCGGGGCGGTCAATGCGACGGCTATACGTGATGGCAAAACTATGTTTCTGATTCGGCTCAAACGTAATTGCCGCGCTTGGAAACAAATTGGTATAATCTCTTTTTACATAATCTGTTGCCAATTTAAGTTGGCTGGGGTCGCGTCTGAGGTCGCCAATCGAATACGTATTTTCGAGTCGAACGCCAAATTGAACCCCCAACGTTTGGGTGATTTCTTTCGTTTTTTGAGCAGTATCCGCAACTATTTTTTTGAATTTAAAATTCGTATTGTAGTTCACATACGCCGCCGAAACGCGCTCGGTGTAGAGAAATTCATTGCTTTGCGACAAATCCCGCACGTTCACGTTGTTCAGAACATTGAAAAAGTCGAATTGATTGTCCGTTTTGACATTTGCAACCTTGAAACCCGTTTCAAGTTTGCTTTCTTTGCCCAACGTTTGGTTGTAATCGCCTTTGATGGTAAAAATATTGATATTCGAGGGCGTTTCATTTTTCACCAAATTTTGACGGATATTCAAAGCGTCGTCGCCTGTTCGATACGTGTTGGGTTGGGTACTATTTGAGGTGGCGTTGTAATAACCGTTGTCCACGTCCAACACAAATTCATGTCCCGACGTATCGGCAAAACGATAATTGAAATTGGCATTCACGTTTTGGCGACCGCCTGCGATAACATTTTGCGCCACTAAAATAGAGTCAATTTTGTTTGGGTTAGAAAGGTTAGAAATGGTGGTTCGGCTGTCGCTTGTCCACTTATTTTGCTGCAAATTGGTGCCGCCGTTGAACAAAACGCCAAACGTGTGGCGCGAATTTGGAAAATAATCCAAACCAAATTTGCCATTCAAATCTCGATTGTCGTTCACTTGTTGTTGACGTTGGTCAAAAACGCGCCCATCTTGTTCGCGACGAAGATTCATATTGTTGTACCACGTGTTATCACTCACGCTGACTGTTCCAAAAGTATTCACTTTTTTTGTCCGATTGTTGAGCGAAAGCGAAATACTTTCTTTCGGACCCGTATCTTTGGTGTCCCAATTTTCAGAAATCCCGTGCGCGAGGGCGAGGTTGACGCTGCCATTGGTGCCGAAATTTTTATTTTTTTTGAGGCGAATGTTGATGATGCCCGCGTTGCCCGATGCGTCGAAACGCGCCGACGGATTGGTAATGATTTCGATGGCTTCGATGTCCGCCGCAGGGATAGATTTCAGATAATTGACCAATTCGGCTTGCGACATGTACGACTTTTTGCCGTCCACATAAACTTCAACGCCATTTTTGCCTTTCAACTGGATATTTTCGTTGTTGTCGAGCGTTACGCCCGGTGCTTTTCGCAAAATTTCTAACCCATTTGAACCCGCCGCCGTTACGCTCGATTCTACGTTGAAAATGGTGCGGTCAGCTTTGACTTCAATGAGTGGCTTGCGAACGGTGACCGTCACGCCCGCCAATTCGGTGCTTTGAGCCGCCAATTTGACCGTTTCGATACGCAAGTTGCTGCCGTCGAAACTAAATTTTTGACCCATAAATTTTGGATAACCCACGAAAGAAACGCTGATGAGATAATCACCTTTTTCGATGCCGTCGAGTTCAAAATTGCCTTTTTCGTCCGTCGCTGCGCCTTTGACGAGCGTCGAATCTTGCCCGCGAAGCAACAAAACTGCCGCATATTCGGCAGGTTTTCCATCGGGCAACATGATTTCGCCGCTAATTTTTTGTGAAAATGCAGCACTTATATTGAATAAAAATAGAAGTAAAACGAATGAAAATTTGGGTCTCATAATCGAAAATAATTTTAATAGAAAAATGATAGATAAAAAAAAATTAGCGGCGTTTCATAAATTTCAAAAAAGAATGGGGGTTTCAATAAGGCTTTATAATATTCTTAAAAAAAAATAAGTCGTTTCATAAATTCTCAAAAACAGATGTAGATTCAAATATTTTAAAATAAAAGTCGTTTCATAAATTTCATGTCACAAAATTACGGCGCGTGCAAGACGTGAAAAAAAAATTCGGACGAAATGGCTAAAAAACTGGACTAACAACCGAACTTGCGTTCAAATCTACGGAAAACGGTCATTTTTTCTCCCTTTTTATCTTCCTTTCAGCACGTTTTGTAATGATAAGATGTTTGAAAGAAAAAAAAGTTACCGATTCGTTGCTTCGCAAGGTATTAAAACCGACGAACGGTCACATTTTTCCGACGAAAAGCGGTTTTGGGGTGTTTTATACTGGGGGGGGGCATTTTTGAGTTTTTGAACGGGTTTTTCGAGGGGGTTCCATTTTTCAGAAAATCAAGATTAACAATAAGTTATCATTTATTTTAATAAAAAATAAGACGAGAATCAAAAACAAAATAATATCTTTGTTGTTGGTTTTAGAAGACCTTTTTTTATACATCATCGTCAAAAAAAGAAAATAAGAATAAAAAAGATGTCCATAGACGCTACGTTACGCCCTTGGCTGCGCCACTATCCAGCCAATATGCCCGCCAATATCAACCCCGATTTGTCGCCTAATTTGGTGACGGTCATCGAATCGGCATTTGACAATTATCGCTACAAAGCCGCTTTTTCCTGCATGGGCAAGGAATTGACTTACGATGATTTGGACAGAATGAGCCGAAATTTTGCTGCCTATTTGCATTCGCGTGGTCTCGAACCCGGCGACCGCGTGGCGATTATGATGCCTAATATTTTGCAATATCCCGTCGTTTTGTTTGCACTTTTACGGGCTGGTTTGGTCATCGTGAACACCAATCCGCTCTATACGCCACGTGAAATGAAGCACCAATTCAACGATTCAGGCGCAAAAGCCATCATTATTGTTGAAAATTTTGCACATAATTTAGAACAAATTTTGCCTGAAACGGGCATCAAAACCATCATTGTTGCCAGCATGGGCGAAATGTTGGGCGCGATGAAAGGCACAATGGTCAATTTTGTAGTGCGACACGTTAAAAAATTAGTTCCCGATTACAATCTCCCCAACATCGTTTCGGTGAAACATGCGTTGAAAGAAGGTGCGAAATTTCAAGTCAAACCGCACCAATCCAAACCCGACGATGTGGTGGCATTCCAATACACAGGCGGCACAACAGGCGTATCAAAAGGAGCCATGCTGACCAATCGGAACCTAATCGCCAACATGGAACAAATGAAAGCCCTCATGCTCACGCGCCTGTCCGACGACGGCAGCGAAGTGGCGTTTTGTCCATTGCCGCTATACCATATTTTTGCATTTACGGTCAATTGTATGGGACTTTTTTCTATCGGTTGTAAAAATATTTTGATTCCCAATCCACGCGATTTCAAGTCGGTGGTCAGTCAAATGAAAGCCAATCCACCGACTGCATTTATCGGCATCAACACGTTGTTTAATGGCTTGACCAACAACGAAGATTTCCAAAAACTTGATTTCAGTCGGCTCAAAATTGCCGTTGGCGGCGGCATGGCTGTACAACGCGCCGTAGCAGAAAATTGGCAAAAACTAACGGGTTGTTACCTCGCCGAAGGCTATGGAATGACCGAAACCGCGCCTTGTGCTTCTTGCAATCCGATTGACGGAAGCGGCAAAATTGGAACCATCGGCATGCCATTGCCTTCGACAGATATGCGCATCGTGGACGACAACGGCAACCCCGTCGGGGTCGGAGAAACAGGCGAAATCCAAATAAAAGGTCCGCAAGTGATGAAAGGTTATTACAACCGCGCCGAAGCCACCGCCGAAGTCCTCAAAGACGGCTGGATGTGTACGGGCGACATCGGCAGCATGGACGAAATGGGTTATTTCAAAATCGTTGACCGAAAAAAAGACATGATTTTGGTGTCGGGTTTCAATGTTTATCCCAACGAAATTGAAGACGTGGTGGCAATGCACCCAAAAGTATTGGAAGTGGCAGCCATCGGCGTACAAGACCCAAAATCGGGAGAAGTACCCAAAATTTTTATCGTCAAAAAAGACAATTCCTTAACCGAAGAAGAAATTTTGACCCATTGCCGCGCCAATTTGACCAATTACAAAGTGCCGCGATACGTAGTTTTCAAGGAAACATTACCCAAAACAAACGTCGGAAAAATATTGCGACGCGAATTGAGAGATGAAAAATAAAACATTTTTTCAGAAATCACATACATAAAAAGAAAGCCTCACACATGCGTGCGAGGCTTTTTTTTATAATTAAAAATCAAAATATAATTTACAATTAACGTCCCGTAAAATGTCTCAACATAATGATTTCCCTTTCGGTAAGTTTTCGATAATGTCCACGTGGCAGGTCTTTTTTGTTCAATCCACCATAAAATACGCGGTCAAGTCGTTCTACTTCATAACCCAAATGTTCAAAAATACGTCTCACAATTCGGTTTTTACCGATATGAAGTTCTACAATGATTTCTTTTTTCGTTTCGCCTTCTACAAAATTGATGGCATCAACTTCCGCCAAACCATCTTCGAGTTGAACGCCTTCGGAAATAGAAATAAAATCATTTTTTGTCAACGCTTTGTCTAACGAAACGTGATACACTTTCTTGATTTTATAGCTTGGGTGCGCCATTTTTTGCGCCAAATCGCCATCATTGGTCAACAACAACAAGCCCGTTGTGTCGCGGTCAAGCCGTCCCACAGGAAAAATACGCGCTTTGACAGTGCGACCTACGATATCCAAAACGGTACGTCTGCCAAACTCGTCGTTTGCCGTTGTGATGGTATCTTTTGGCTTGTTGAGCAACAAATAAATCATGTCTTCAACAGGTTTGAGCGGCTTTCCGTCGAGTGTCACATTGTCTTTTGACGTAACGCGATACCCAATTTCAGTCAACACTTCACCGTTCACACGCACGCGACCACTGGCAATAATTTCTGCCGAAGCCCGACGCGCTGCCACGCCGCAAATCGCCAAATATTTGTTGAGGCGCATGTCTTCGTCTTTCGTAAAACGTTTGTCTGCAATGCGCGGCGGATGCCAACCATCGGGCAAACGTTTGTCACGAAAATCGGGACTTTTCAAGCGCGGTTGTGGCGATTTTCCAAAACTACCCCTCCCCCCAGTATTCGAGCGCGTTTTTCGTTCAAACGAATCCGAATTTTCAAAATTTCCGTTGGCTTCGTTGTCAGCGCGTTCTTGTGCTAAGAACGACGATTGTTCAACGCCGTCTTCCGAAAACTCGCTTTTTTTTTTAGGTTTGTCAGGCGTAGTACGTTCGCGACTATCAAAACTTTTCAACGGACGGTCTGATGCCTCAAATTTCGGGCGGTCAGAAAAATCACGCTTCGGACGGTCGGAATTATCAAATGTACGTTGCGGACGGTCGCCACCTACAAATTTCGGACGGTCAGAAAAATCACGCTTCGGACGGTCTGAATTATCGAATGTACGTTGCGGACGGTCGCCACCGCCAAATTTCGGGCGGTCAGAAAAATCGCGCTTCGGACGGTCGGAATTATCGAATGTACGTTGCGGACGGTCGCCACCTTCAAATTTCGGGCGGTCAGAAAAATCACGCTTCGGACGGTCGGAATTGTCGAATGTACGTTGCGGACGGTCGCCACCTCCAAATTTCGGACGGTCAGAAAAATCACGCTTCGGACGGTCAGAATTGTCGAATGTACGTTGCGGACGGTCGCCACCACCAAATTTCGGGCGGTCAGAACCACCGAATTTCGGTCTATCAGAACCTCCAAATTTTGGACGCTCAGAATTGCTGTCGAATGTACGTTTCGGACGGTCGGAACCGACAAATTTTTTGTCGCCGCCACTTCTTTTCTCAAAAGGTTTTGAGAATCTGTCGCCACCGCTGGTGTTGGTGTTGCGTTTGTTTTTCAACGTTTTTGCGTCGCGTTGAAATGATTTGTCGTGGAAACTGCTTTCTTTCCAAAAATCTTCCGATTTGTTACGACTTTCTGCCCCTTTTTTGATGGGCGGTTTGTTCTTATCCATATTTTTCAACATTGATAAATTTATGCGTTACGATTTTGTTGATATGAAAACTTTTTTTCAAAAAATCAAAATAAAAAATGGAATCGCAAACGAATAAATGATTAAAAAAAAATAAAATTTTAAAATTTCGCCGCAAAGTTACAATAAAAAATGCCCCCCCCAGTATATTTTCATTTTTTTCGGAAAACATTAACAGTTTTTTGAAAAAAAATGCAAAAAACGCCGCGCACCAAACGAAAATGCGCCGAAAAGCATCGTTCAGATTACTTTTCAGCGCATTTTTTTTTACACTTTTTACGAATCAATCAAAATATTCTTTTGGAACTTCACCTTTGTCGGTGGTGTCAGGTTCGCGCCATTCTTCCGTAGCTTGCGAATTTTTGGCACCTTGTTGTCCGTCATTTTGCGAAGGACGACTGTTTTTTGCCTCTACACTTTTGGTGGCGTGTGGAACCAATTGCAGGCGTTTTTTGTCAATCAATTGACCCGTTATGACACAAACGCCATACGTTTTATTTTGAATACGAAGCAACGCATTGCGAAGATTTTGAATGAATGCCGCTTGGCGCGAAATCATGTTGTTGAGCAACTCAATTTCCGTATGATTGGTGCTTTCGTCTGTCCAATCGCCGCTTTGCTGACCGCGTGAGCCTTCATTGGCTTCTGAAATTTGACTTTTTGCAAACTCAAATTCCTGCAACGCTACTTGTAATTTATCCTCAATCAAAGACCGAAACTCCGCGAGTTCCGCATCTGAATAACGAACACGAGGCAAATTTGTTTTGATATTCGAAGTTGTCATATAGCAATGTTTTAGTTAAAAAAAGAGGTGTGTAATAAAAAAAAACTGATTATATGAAATGTTTATAGTTCTGAAAATCGTTTAAATGGCTGCGTTCACCTTGTTTGAATTGGACGTAGAAAAATTTAATATGTGAAATTTAAAATATTCTAAAAAAATAATTTGCAAAGATACTGCTTTTTCGTAATTACGCAACCAATATATTTTCAAAAAATGTCAAAAAACAATGGTTTTGACTAAAAATTTACACATATTTAACGTTTAAAACAAATAGAAAGCACAGTTGCCAAATTTAATTTTTCTGAAATTAATCTTTTTTTATAAAAATTTTGCAAAAAAAAGCCGAAAATCTTTACCATTTGAAAGATTTCGACAAAATATTGACAAAAAAAATGCGCGAGCTTGTGTGACTCCTCTACCCCCCGATGAGTTGAACACCGCTCGCGCTTAGTGCTTTCACACTAATTTCTTGAAAATCAGTTCTATTTTTTTTAAAATTATAAAATTTATTAAAATCTGATTTATACCTCAAATGGGTGAAAATTTCGTGCCAATATTTTCAATTGGCAAATCAAGAAGTCGCCAACAACGTTTTTTTGACAATTTGCGGCGAAACGTCTGTATTTGACAACACAGCAGGTTTCGATTTTTCGGATTTCGCTGCCACAATTTTGGGCGCGACGGGCGTGTTTTGCGCACGCAACAAGGCTACGGCGCGCAAATAATCCTCATAATCCACATATTGGCTGTGAAAAGTATGCCCCCCAGTATCGGTGGTCAATAGGATTTCAAAAATCAATTGATTGTTTTTGAAAAAATATTTTGTTACAAATTTTGATTGCATTTTCTCCATTTTTTGGTAAAGTTTTCTCTCAAAATTGATGCGTTGTCATTGAATGCAGTAAAAAAACAAATGATGTGAAAATATTCCAAATATCAAACCGATTATCGCTCAAACTACCGTCAAAAAGCAATTTCCGTGACATATATTCAAAACATATACCAATTTTTAATTTTTATAAAAATCAAACCAACAAATAAATATAAATCGAAAAAAAAAGAATTTAACCATTCTCCATGGCATTGTTTCGGGACACAGAAGCGAAAGTAAATGTGTTAAATCTATCGTTTTTGGTTAAATGCAATGTGTTTTTCGTGCCAATCCATCAAAGCAAGCACTTTTTTGGTGTTTTCAGCATCCAGATACTGGGGGGGGGTATTTTTTTTGATTTTTTCGACCAATCTTTGCGCGTCGAGCAATCTCAAATCCCGATTCGTGGCGTTTTGATAGGTTCCACAAACAAAAATGGGTTGTGTTTGGGCGAAAGTAATAATTGTTTTTTCCAAATTATTTTTTGCAGAAATTCCTTTTTCAAATTTTAATTTCGCAATCAAAGGCAAATGACACCAATTAAAAATATCAAATGCAATAAAATCTGCCAACGAAAATACCACAAAACCCGCTCGCCGCTCGCCTCGAATCGGGCAATCAAAATCGAATCGCGCCGCAGGTTGCGCATTGTGCGGGTGCGAACCCAAGATGACATCAACGCCACAAGTCTCAAAAATGCGTTTCGTATTTTCCAAAATATGCGCGCCCGGCAACGTCTGATAGGCATTTCCGAAATGTAAACTCAATACCACAACGTCTGCCCCGCGTGCGTGCGCATGTTGCACGTCGCGGCGAATCGGTGAAAGGTCGCAATCGGGCTGATTGATTTCGATGTGGTTGACCAACCAAGATTTGCCGTCGGGATTCGTCAACTGATTCATCGAATACGTATAAGCAATGAATGCAATTTTAATGTTATTTTTTTCAAAAATCGGAAAATCCTGTTGCGCGGCTTCGGAAATCGCCGTTCCAACGTGTTTGATATTTTTATTTTTCAAATATTCGATGGTTGCCGCTACGCCTTTTTCGCCCATATCGAGGGCATGATTGTTTGCCGTCGAAAGCACGTCGAAGCCTTTTTGAGCGTTTGGATACTGGGGGGGGGACATTTTCGCCGAATTTTGATGATTAAAAATGTCAAACATTGCCGCATCGCCATTGAAAAGCATGTCGTTCAGCATGATTTCAGGCACCAACGCGGCAGGGCGCGACGGGTCAATGGGCGTTTCGAGATTGGCAAAATGTAGGTCGGCAGCGAAAAAATCGTCGGCAATATCGTCCCAAAGATGAGGACAAAATTCAGGTTGAATCCATTCGTAAGGCATCAAATCGCCTGCTGCATGGAGCGTAACGCTTGTTTTTTGGATAAAATTTTGTTCAAAATCCGTCCGTTGGTCTTCAAAATTAGGTGGATTTTGTTCAAAAAAAAGCCTTACTTTTCCTTCTGCATCATCAACGACAGGCGGTTTGAAGTAATACTTATAAGCAAAAAAAACAATGTCTTTGAACCGAAAATGACGCGGGTCATCGTGAAATCCTTGCGGCGGCACACGCCATTTCTTACCCTTAAAAACGGCGACGACGCGCAGCAGCAAGCGCAAAATGGCGACCAAAAAGCGTCCCCAAATCGAAAATGCACGAACTATTTTCACAATTGTTTGTTTTTGACACCTGTTTCTGTGGTATAAATTATCTTTTTAGCCAATATTTCCGCTTCTTGAAACGCTTTTTTGAGGTCGTCGTTGAGCAAAACATAGTCACATTTCGATTCATACGTCAACTCTTCTTGGGCGCGGGCGATGCGACGGCGAAGGCTTTCTTCTGACTCGGTTTTTCGGTTGCGCAATCGTTCAAACAAAATTTCTTTGGAAGGCGGCTTTACAAAAACGGTGACCGCTTCTTTCGGATATGCGTTTTTGATTGCCATCGCGCCTTTCACGTCCACGTCAAAAACTACGCACTTGCCCAATGCCCACAATCGTTCGACTTCGGAGCGCAATGTTCCGTAGAATTGGTGTTCATATACCTCTTCGTATTCCAAAAAATCATTATTCTTGACTTGCTGCAAAAACGCTTCGGTGGAAAGGAAATAATAATCTTTTCCATCTTCTTCATGTACGCGACGGCTGCGGTTGGTTGCCGAAACCGAAAAAGCTAATGCCTCGAACTGACCTAACAAATGACGTACAATCGTCGTTTTGCCCGCTCCCGAAGGCGCAGTAAAAATCAACAACTTATTCATTTTTACCTTTTTTATAAATGTTAATTTAAATTTATGTTTAAAAAATCATAAAACAAAAAATGAAAAACGCAAACCAAAAGTTGTCTTTTGAGATTTCCGTTTTTCATTTTCAAATTGCGTTTTGAGTTTATACCAAATTCGCAATTTGTTCTTTAATTTTTTCTAATTCGTCTTTCATTTTCACCACCAAATGTTGAATGTCCGCCGAATACGCTTTCGACCCCATGGTGTTGATTTCGCGCCCAATTTCTTGGGTAATAAAATTGAGGGTTCTGCCTTTTGCAGACGTATTTTTATCGTTCAGTTGCTCCAAAAAGTATTTGCAATGCTGTTCGAGGCGCACTTTTTCTTCGGTAATGTCCAATTTTTCGAGATAAAAAAGCACTTCTTGCTCGAACCGATTTTCGTCAATATTGTCTCTTCCGAGAAAATCGTCTAGATTTTGACGCAATTTTGCCCGCACGCGCTCGAAACGAGCGGCTTCGTGCGGCACGGTTTGGAGGTGCAAATCGGCAATTATTTTGATACGGTCGCGCAATTCGGTTTCCAACGCCGCGCCTTCTTGCGCCCGAAACGCTTGAAAATTGACCAACGCCACCTGAATGGTTTCCAAAACGGCTTGCCATTCTTCTTCCGAAATCGTGGCTTCTTCGCTGCTCACGACCGACGGCAATTGCAAAATTGCGGACAACAAATTGGTCTTAGAAATCTTCAATTCTGTCGTTATTTCCGTCAATTCGCGGTAATATTGCTTGAAAAGTTCGCGATTGATGGCATTGGTGGGTTCTTCGCCCGCCAACGGACGCACCGAAATGACCATGTCAATTTTCCCTCGTTCGGCAGCATCGGAAAGGAGTTTGCGGAGTTCAAGTTCCTTTTCTTTGTAATGCGAAGGCATTCGGAAACGAATATCGGTCATTTTACTGTTCAACGCACGAATTTCAATACTGATATTCTTATCGCCAAAAGTGCGGGTCGCACGACCGAAACCCGTCATTGAAAATAACATATATAAACTGTTTAATTTCTAAATTTCCGAATCGAAAAGAATGGAAGTTTTGAAGTTGCTTGAAGCTGTGAAAATAGAATTTTTTGCAAAGGTACGTTTTCAACTGCGAGTTTTGTTCCCCCCCCCAGTATATTTGTTGTTTTTATAAGAAAAAAAGTTAACATTTAGCGTAAAAAAACGGCTTTTTCTGCCACATTGAGCAGTTGCACGTCAATGTGTTCGCGCAACGTGGTGGCGAGCGACAAACCGACATAGTCCGATTGAATAGGAAATGCCTTGTGTTTTCGGTCCACCAAAACGGCAACTTCCACTTTTTCGGGCAACGCTTGCAACAGCGGTTGGAGGGCGTAGAAAAGGGTTCTGCCTGTGTTGGCAACGTCGTCCACGACAATAATGCGCTGTTTGTGCAACGCTTCGATGGGCATTTCGATGAAAATCGGGTTGTCCACAGGCGCGGCGGGGCTGAGTCGAATGCGCGTCAGGGTGATGCGTTTATCCATTCGGCGGCTGATTTCTTCGCTCAACAAGCGCGCAAATTCCAACCCATTTTGGTTGATGCCTGCCAAAATGAGCGCGTCTGCTTCGTAGTTTCGTTCCAAAATTTCGATGCAAAGCCGACGAATTTTTTGCTCAATTTGCGCTTCAGTCAGGATTTTCATGGTATAAAAACATTTAAAAAATTGATTTTTTCTAGAAAAAGAAGCAAAAATAACATTTTAATGACAAAATTCTTAAAAAATTTGAAAGCGCGGCTACCCCCCAGTATCAAATCATTTTTTTTGCCAATTTGACAACACAGACAACAAGGCAATGCCCGCCCAAATCGAATTTTCAACCGCCGATGGCAACGCCCAATGCCACAACGAATTGACCACCAAACACACGCCGCCCACCACATTCGCAAGCAAATAACGCCCGTCCGAAGCCGCCAAATGCCCTCGCACGTTGAGCGCATAAGCCCCCAAACAACACGCCGTGCCGAAAAACCCAATCACTTCAATCCAAATATTTTCCATATATTTTTCATTTTTTGCTCTCATTTTGACGGCAAAAGTAACCGTTTTTATATCGTTTACAAATACTTTATTTTCTTTTTTAAAAAAAATATTCTGTAAAAATGGATTTTGTACTGGGGGGTAGGCGATTTTAGGAAAAAAGACCTTTCTTATAACATTTTTTGCTATTTTTGCGGCGAAATTGCAGGTCGGGACTGACAAAATGTCACTTTCCGCGCCGCAATCCGTCTCAAAACCGTCATTTAGACTTTTTTTCGCCAATGGCAAAATAATTGAGAGATGATATGAGACATCATAAACAACGTCAGATTGAAAATGGAAAATGGATTTTAAAAAATATTTTTCTCGAAAAAAAATGGAAAATAATAAAAATAACGACCTTCTCGAAAACGAAGATTTGTTGCAAGAAAACGGCGAAAATGCGCAGCCCGAAAGCGAAAACGGCGTAGAAAACGCTGAAAATGCCGAAAATATAGACGAAAATGCCCAACTCCGCGCACAAGCCGAAGAGTTGAAAGACCGCTACATGCGCTTGATGGCAGACTTCGACAATTTCAAAAAACAAGCCATGCGACAACGCGCCGAACTCGTGCAAACCGCCTCACGCGATGCCATGAAATCGCTGTTGCCCGTCATGGACGATTTTGAACGCGCTTCAAAAAACGAAACGTTTACGGAAGGCATCAATTTGGTGTTTCAGAAGTTTCAAAATGCGTTGAAAAGCAATGGTTTGCGTGAAATGGATTCGCCACAAGGTGCGGATTTTAACGTAGATTTGCACGAAGCCATCACCGAAATCCCCGCATTTTCAGAGGATTTGAAAGGAAAAATTATTGATACCGTCGAAAAAGGGTATTTCCTCAACGAAAAAATTATCCGTCACGCCAAAGTTGTTCTTGGCAAATAAAAGATTGTAAGGGCATCTAAAAATTGCAAAAAAAATGGCAAAAAGAGATTTTTACGAAGTATTGGGCGTGCAACGTGGAGCCGACGAAGGCGAAATCAAGAAAGCCTATCGCAAGCGGGCGATGGAATTTCACCCCGACCGAAACCCCGACGACAAAGTTGCCGAAGCAAAATTCAAAGAAGCAGCCGAAGCCTACGAAATATTGTCAGACCCACAGAAAAAAGCCATGTATGACCGCGCAGGTCATGCCGCTTTCGAGCAAGGCGGTGGCGGTTATGGCGGCGGCGGATTCCGAAATACGGAAGATATTTTCAGCGCATTTGGCGATATTTTTGGCAATGAAAGCCCATTTGGTTCGTTTTTTGGCGGAAATGGCGGCGGCGGCGGACGACAACAACAACGCGGCTCGAACCTCCGAATCCGAGTAAAACTGACGTTAGAAGAAATCGCAAAAGGCGCAGACAAAAAAATAAAAGTTAGAAAACAAGTCAGTTGCAAAACTTGTAGCGGCTCGGGCGCACGCGACGCACGCTCGGTCACGACTTGTGGCAGTTGCAAAGGCGCAGGCTACGTCAGACAAGTGCGACAAACGTTTTTAGGGCAAATGCAAACCACCTCCGCTTGCCCAACGTGCAACGGCGCAGGCACGACCATTACCTCAAAATGCGACACGTGTAGAGGCGAAGGATTGACGTATGGCGAAGAAACATTGGACATCCAAATCCCCGCAGGCGTGAGCGAAGGCATGCAACTTTCCATGCAAGGAAAAGGAAATGCAGCACCAAAAGGCGGCATGGCGGGCGACCTCATCATTGCGATTGAAGAAATTCCGCACGAACTTTTTCAACGCGATGGCATGAACATCATCTATCCGTTGTTTATCAATTTTGCGGACGCGGCGTTGGGAACCAAATCCGAAGTGCCAACCCTTGACGGGCGCGTAAAAATTACGATTCCAACGGGTACACAATCGGGAAAAGTATTTAGATTGGAAGGAAAAGGTGTGCCTTCGGTGCAAAGTTATGGCAAAGGCGACCAATTGGTGGTCGTGAGCGTATTCACGCCAAAAGCCGAAAAAATGAACGCCGAAGAACGTGAATTGCTAGAAAAATTGCGAAATATGCCCAGTTTTCAAGCATCAAACGTGCCGAAAGACGACAAAGGGTTTTGGGATAGAATCAGAGAATGGGCAAACGGATAATTAAAATTTATCCATTCAGTCAAAAGATTATCAAAAAATAATCAAAAATTTTCAGAAAAATTCAAAAAAAAGTACCCCCCCAGTATCCAAGCGATATTGGGGAGGTTTTTTTTTGATAAACACCAAAAACTACTTTTTTTATTCTGAAATGCGAACCGCCAAATCAGCCAAACGTGCAGAATAACCCGCTTCGTTGTCGTACCAACCTACGATTTTTACTTGATTGCCAATCACCATCGTCAAGTCGCTGTCATAAATACATGAATATTTATTTCCAATAATATCAATTGAAACGATAGGGTCAGTTTCGTATTGCAAAATGCCTTTCAACGCGCCTTCCGAAGCCGCTTTGAAGGCTGCATTGATTTCTGCAACCGTTTTTGGATTGCGAACAATCGCCGTAAAATCCGTCACCGAACCGTCTGGAATTGGCACGCGCATGGCGTTTCCGTTGAGTTTTCCTTTCAAATGTGGCATCACGATGCCCACCGCTTTGGCAGCACCCGTCGAAGTCGGCACAATGCTGTAAGCCGCCGAACGCGCACGACGCAAATCTTTATGCGGCGAATCTTGCAAACTTTGGTCCGCCGTGTAAGCGTGAATCGTGGTCATAAAACCTGATTCGATGCCACAAAGTTCGTCCAAAACTTTTGCCATCGGCGCAAGACAGTTGGTGGTACAAGATGCGTTTGAAAAAATATGCACATCGTTGCTCAACTGTTCTTCGTTTACGCCCAACACGATGGTGCGCACGTCGCCCGTTGCAGGCGCAGAAATGACCACTTTGCGCGCACCCGCTTCGAGATGCGCTTTGGCAGTTTCCGAATCCGTGAAACGACCAGTTGACTCAATCACGACATCAACTTTGAGTTTTTTCCAAGGCAAAGCGGCTGGATTGCGCTCTGCAATGGCAGCTATTTTTTTGCCGTTGACGTACAAAAAGTTGTCGTCCGCGCTCACTTCGCCGTCAAATCTGCCGTGAACAGAGTCGTATTTCAACAAATGCGCCAATGTTTTGTTGTCCGTCAAGTCGTTGATGCCAACCACTTCTACATTTTTCATTTTCACCAAATTGCGGAAAGTGATGCGCCCAATGCGACCAAATCCGTTGATGGCTACGCGAATTTTTGCCATGATTTTTTTTTATAAAATTTTTATTATTTTTTGATAAATTTTAAACACTTTATGCTTTTCTTGAATGCCTTTTGAAAAGCGGGACAAAATTAACCACTTAGTGTAAAAATAACAATAATTAATGAAAAAATGTTTTCAAATTTTCAAATTTTTAACATTTTTTTCAAAATTATCAAGGTTTTTCTATCAAAAGTGCGTTTTGGTTTCAAATTTATTTCAAAAAATTATTAAAATTTTATAAAAAAAAATCAAAAATTTAAAAAAAATGCCCCCCCCCAGTATAAATGCCCAAAAAAGGCAAGTTTCACGGGTGCGAAACTTGCCTTTTTCAAAGACCAAAAACGATTGATGTTATGGAACCAAAATCGTATATTTCCGAGTGGCTCTTATCGAAAAAATGCCATATCCATTCGTAACATTGGTGTGCAACAAAATAGTAGGCGCAAACGGGTTTTCTTCATTTTCGTTAATCAAAGCCCGCGATTTTTCAAACAAAAATATATCTTTTGGTGAAGTCGCCAGATTCAAAAAAATGCGGTTGCCACGTTTGGGTTTTGCCTCTGTGGTACTTCTGTCGTATAATCTCCAAACATAATTTGTTCCATTAAACGTCGCATCAGCCAACCTGTCATATTGCGACAATGGGTCAAGCGTTTCCAAAAACAAGTCTCTTGTCTGGATTCTTTGGGTTATCGAATCTCGATATTCCAAACTCGGATAGATGGAACCCGAAGTGCCGTATCGAGAAATAATGGAATAAAAATTTTGCTCCGAAGCGGGGTCTCCGATTTCAAAACTATATTCGTCCACTTTTTCAACCGAGACGCTGGGGTCAAAAATGCTATTGTCCGACGGACGTATCGCACCGTCTTTTACATATTTAAAACGCTGCAAAATGGGTCGCGCCTGAATGACTTGCACCGCTTCGACGGTCGGCAAATTGGGCGCAGAAACCCGAATTTTGTACGTTGCGCCCGAAACAGAATCCAATTTGAAACGACCTTTTACGAAAAAACGACCCGTCGAAACACGTGGAATTTCGCCCAACAACACATCATTGCGCAACAATTCGACTTTTGCATTCGGAACAGAATCAAAACCGCCAAAAAAAGTACCCGTAAAAATATTTTTGGTGTTGTAATCACTCGAATCCTGCGACCCGCGACTGCGACCTACGAAAACTGACAACGAATCGCTGCCCGTTTCCCAATCCGCCAACAACGCAATTTTAGGAACGTGAGGTTCTAATTTAACGTCAACAATCGGCGAAAAAAAGCTTTCAGGGTCGCAACTGGTCAACGTCAACAAACTGCCTATCGCCAACAACAAATTGGCTTTGAAAAAATTATTTTTAATTTTAAATATTTTCATAAATATTTTATTTTTAATTTTTTAAAAATATTTTGATAAAAAAACCAATTTTCTCCTCCTTTTGAGGGGAAAATACTGGGGGGGGGCATTTTTTTTAGAATTTGAATGCCCAAGTGACCGTCGGAATGATGGGGAACAAACTCAACTGCCGATAACGAATGACACGTGTGCCATTTGAAGAATATACGTCATCTTCTAACAACGTGTATGGATTGGGGCGATTGTAGGCATTGTAGATGCTAAAAATCCATTTTGAGGTTCCCCATTTGTGTTTTCGCCCGCGTTCCAAGCTCAAATCCATTCGATGATAGGCAGCCATTCGGTACAAATTGCGTTCGCCGACATTAGACGCATAGAGCGACTGAAAAGAATTCGCACCATTCAATGTGTTTGGCAAACTGGTGCTTCGCAACGTGATGGAATTGCCTGTGCCGTATTGCCATGACCCCGAAATAGACCATTTTGGAGACAATTGATAGACCATCACGGTCTTGAAATCGTGGCGACGGTCGTATTGAAACGGAAATTCTTTGCCGTCGTTGAGTTCTGCAAACGTGCGTTTGTTCCACGACAACGTGTAACCAATCCAACCCGTAAAATCGCCTTCTTTCTTTTGTACAAAAAATTCCATTCCATAAGCGCGTCCATTTCCTTGCACGACTTTGTCTTGCCATTGGTTTTCTCTTCCAAAAAACGAAACGCCGTCTTTATATGCCAACACATTTTTCATGTCTTTGTAATAGGCTTCGATAGAGCATTCGTAGCCATCGCCCAAGGTTTGCGCTACGCCCAAAACCGCCTGCCACGAGCTTTGCGGTCGAATGCGGTTGGTCGAAGGAACCCATAAATCGGTTTGTACGCCAATGCCGTCATTGTTCAACAAATTGACATATTGTTGCATCGTTGCAAACGACGCTTTCAACGCCGTTCCTCTGAAAATCGGATAGTTGAGACTCACACGCGGCTGCAAAGCATTGAAAAATTTGCCGCCCGACAAAAAACCTGACCAATGCAAACCCGCATTGAGTTTGAGTTTTCCCAATTTCATTTCATCTTCGCCGTACAAATAAATTTCGTTTGAATACAAGGGCGTATCGCCCAATGTCGTGTCGCGTTTGAAGTTGTCGAAATTAAATTTCACTTGGGTTGCACCGGGTTTGTACGTATGATAAGTTTCGCCCAAACCAAATCTAAAACGGTGATTCGGGTTGGGTAGATAATCGAAATCTACGCGCCCACTCCAATCAAAAATGCCAGACGTATAAAGTCGGCTAAAAGATTGAGACGGCAAGGCTGCATCATTTTTCACCTCTGCACCCAACAACTGATTGACTCCAAAACGGGTGTACATCAACGTCGTATTCATAAACAATTTATCGCTCACCAAATGATTCCAACGCAATGCCGACGTGACATTTCCTTGTTTAAAACTCGTTTGGAGACGGAAAAACTCGGTTTTCGCAGCATTGTCGTATTGCGTTACGTCAAGACCCAATTTATCCAAACCATTGTAGATGGAGAAAAACAATCTATTTTTTTCATTAATTTTCCAGTTCACTTTTGCATTGAGGTCGTAGAAATAAAACGCAAGGTCAAATTTAGAATTGCTTCCGCCCTCTGAAAGACTCCTTTTGATGAGTGGATTTAACAACACATCAAGATAAGTTCGACGGGCAGCCACCATAAAAGAGGCTTTGTTTTTCACAATCGGACCTTCGAGCGTGAGGCGCGACGAAATCAAACCGATGCCGCCTTCGCCATGAAATTCCTTCATGTTGCCATCTTTCGTCTCAATTTCAATCACCGAAGACAACCGACCGCCATAACGCGCAGGAAAACCGCCTTTAATCAACGACACATTTTTAATCGCATCGCCATTAAAAGTCGAAAAAAAACCGCCTACGTGCGACACATTGTAAATCGGAACGCCGTCTAATAAAATCAAATTTTGGTCGGGCGAGCCGCCGCGCACGTACAAACCGTTTTGCCCTTCGCTGCCCGATTGAACGCCCGGAAGCAATTGTAACACCTTCAAAACATCTACTTCGCCCATCAAAGCGGGTATTTTTTTGAGTTGTTCTACTGGGATTTCCACCCGCGAGGCTTGCACTTCTTCTTCGATTCTGCCTTGTCGTTTGGCTTTGATTTCGACCGTCTGGATTTCAACGCCTTCCGATAGTTTGATGTCGTAGCGAATGTCGCGGTCAAGGTTGAGATTGATAATTTTGGGTTGATAACCCACATAAGTCACCGCCAACGTCACCTGTCCTTTGGGCAACGTGAGGGAATAAAAACCGTAGTTGTTCGTCACAACGCCCAGTTTTAGGCTGGGTTCGTACACAGCAACAGAAAGCAATTTTTCTGTCGTCGCCGAATCTTCGACGAAACCTGAAATCGTGAATGTTTTTTGCGCAAAAAGCCCCAATGGAAACAAGGCAAAGCAAGCAAAAAGAATACGCAAGTTGAGTTTTCTTTTTTTAATCATAAATTTCTAATGAAAATTTAAAAAAAATAAGGTTAATAATGAAGAAAAATGTAGTCAGGAATGAGGAATACCTACCCCCCAGTATTTTACTAAAATAGTTTGCTCAAAAACAATCGTTTGTTTATAAAAGCGCGGTTTCTAAAAATCGTGATTTTTTTTTATAAAATTTCTTTCAATACAAAGAAAAATTATGTTGAAAGTTGTAAGAATGGAGAATAAAAAAGGTGAAAAAAAATAAAGTGAAGAAATTTCAAGACGCTAAGGTAATTACAAATATGAATATTCATAAAGTTTTATTGTCATTTTAACAAAATTTTATGACATTTTTTTTACACCGCATTAACAAATTATTAAAAATATTATTTGATTTTTTTAAAAAAAATTAGGTCAAAAAATGCCCCCCCCCAGTATAATCCCCATTTTTCATAGAAAAAACCTCGCGTGGGCGCGCCATGCGAGGTTTTTTTTCAAAACATTTTATAAAAATATTTACAACGAAACCGACAAACCCAAATGTTGCGAACCGCCGACCGCATGAAAGCGCGTGGTGCCATAATCCAAATAAAAACGTTTTATTTTCATGCCCACACCAAACGAAAAACCCGCCGAACCGCCCAACGCCGATACCAAACCTTCGCGTCGTCGCTGGTGGTCGTATGCCACGCGCACCCGAAAACCCTCCGACGCGCCAAACACAAATTCAGAACTAAAAATGGCATGTCTAAATAAATTATCTATAAAAATGGTTGTTTTGCTAGGGGCAGTCGCCGTTTCTCCAAAAAGATTGTCCGATTGTTGGGTTTCGGGCGTGGGATAGCGCAAATTCCAACGCTGCAAATCGTGCAACAACAAGCCCAAACGAATGGGCGCACGTTTCAGTTTTTTTGAAAAACTGGCTTGCAAATCAAACGGCAAGGCTTCTCGACTGCCATTTTCTGTAAATTTTGTCAATTCCAAACCCGCGTTTCGGAGTGTCAACGAAGCCCCAAATTGGCGGTCTGGATTGAAATATAACGCCGAAATATCGGTTGCCACGCCCGTTGCCGAAGCCGATTCAAGGCGCGACGACAAAAAACGAAGGTTCGCGCCCACGCGCAAGCGTTCGTTGAGTTTTCGCGCTGCGCCGACCGTCAACGCCAAATCCGTTGCCGTAAAATCAGACGTGGCATTGCCAAACGCATCTGCGCCCTTAAAAGTTCCATAGGTCAAATATTGAACCGCCGCCAACCACGTCAAATCATATTTTTTCCAATTTTTAGCAAATGCGGCGGTTCCCGCGCCTGCATCGGCGAACAGAAATTGATGCGAAAATTCGGCTTTTCTATCCATTTTTTCATTCAACAAAGCAGGGTTGGAAAGTCCAAAACTGGGGTCGTTGGTCAAAATGGGAGTCGCCGCGCCGCCCAAACCCGTCATGCGTGCGGAAGGCGACTGATTCAAAAATCGAAACGCCGACGTTCCGCCCACTTGCGCCGTCGCAATGGTCGAAAAAAACAACGCAATGCCGCAAAAAACGCCACGCCTCCACATTTTAGAAAAATTGGAGGTCTCCCTCCCTTCGGGGGGGCTGGGGGGGGACGTGTTTAGGGGACTTTTCGGTAGATTTTTTTCCATGATGATGTCTTAAAAAATTATTTTTTGATGGTTTGACACGCGCCGTTTATGCACTGCATTTCTTGAATGAGGTTGCCCGACGTGTCGTATTTTTTCAACAAACCGTGTTCGCGGCTGTCGAGATAGGTTCCATCAACAGCGCGTTGCCCGTTTTCGTGATACTCTACGAATGCGCCATTTTCGATGTCATGTTCCATTTCGACGCTTTCTTTTAGCTTTCCGTTGACGTAATACGTCCGAAATTCGCCCGTCAATTCGTTGTTGACGTAGGTTCCTTCCTTGAAAATGGCTCCGTTTGGAAAAAACGTTTTAAATTTGCCATTTAAAAAACCTTGCGCGTCGTACGGTCTAATTTCGCTCACGGCTTCGTTTTCTTCGTGAAAAATTTGTTGCGCAACGATTTTGTTGCCCGCAATTTTGGTTTCCATAAATTTTTTACCTGACGGAAAATATTTTGTTTGCACCGAATTGCCCGTTCGCAAGTCGGTTTCGGTGGATTCAACGAGTTTTCCGTTTTCCATTTTGTCGTCGCGTTTTGTTTTTTTACAACTCGCGCACAACGCCACCATCAAAAATAGGAAAAAGATGGCGCGCATACTGGGGGGGGGCATATTTTTTATATTTTTCATCAATTTTGTTGTTTTTTCTTTTAAAAATACAGTAGAAAATTGGAAAAAAAATCCACGTTTTAGAACGTTTTTTGGAGAAAAAAATTTTTCAAGCAAATATCTTAACTTTTTTCAAAAAAACATTTATTTTTATTCAAAATTTGGTACGAATATGGTTTTTAATACAACGCATTGAATTTAAAACGAATGCAATATGCAATGAGAAATATAAAAAATAGTAATTTGATTGACGGAATTTCCAATTATTGCGACCGTTGGTGCGAACGTTGTTTGTTTACCCAACGTTGTGAAATTTTTTTGAACGATTCCGCACTCAGCGATGCACAACGCGACCCCGAAAAACCCGAATTTTGGGACAATTTGAGCCAAACTTTTGCCGATAACATCGAAAAATTGTTGCAACTTGCCGAACAACACGGCATCGAATTAGACCTTGAGCCCACCGAAACGACGCAAAAAACAACCCAAAAAATTCAACAAAAAATTGCCAAACAAACCCAAATCGCCGAAAAAAAAATTACACCAAATCAACATTTGGAACAATTGAGTCGCCGCTACGCCACCGATTCAGAAGCATTTTTTAATCGAAATGAAGCATTTTTCCTAGAAATCGAGCAAGATTTGCTAAAAAAAGTCGCATTAGAACTGCCGATTGACGAAACCGCTTTGTTGCATTTGAAAGACGCGATGGAAGTCATTCAGTGGTATCGGTTTTTTATTGCCGCAAAAGTGCATCGCGCATTGAGCGGGCTGACGTGGGTAAATGATTTTACGCTTGACATAGACCCCGTTCAAAACGACTCGAATGGCAGCGCAAAAGCCGCATTGCTCGCCATCGAAAAAAGTTTGGCGGCGTGGGAAACCGTTTGCCGTTTTTTTCCAGAAAAAACGGACGATTTGTTGCGCATTTTGGCATCATTGAGCCGTCAACATCGCTTGGTTTTGCAGATTTTTCCGAATGCCAAACGCTTTACGCGACCTGGATTTGACAGAAAGTAAATCCAAAAAAAATCCATTCTTTTTTCAGAAAAAAAATGATGCCGCCCGAAACGTCCGCAATTTTAACGTAACTTTGCACAATTTTTTTCAAAAAAAAATAGCAAATGATGCGTGAAAAAATCTATAAAATAAAAGAAATTTTTTATACGTTACAAGGTGAAGGCGCGCAAGCGGGTCGAGCCGCCGTTTTTTGTCGTTTCACGGGTTGCAACCTTTGGACGGGACGAGAACGCGACCGCCCCAAAGCCATTTGTCAGTTTTGTGACACCGATTTTATCGGCACCGACGGCGAAAACGGCGGAAAATATACGGCGGCGCAACTCGCAAAAAAAATTGCAGAAATTTGGAAAAATACAAATTTAGGCAAACCTTATGTCGTTTGTACTGGGGGGGAGCCACTTTTGCAACTCGACAAAAATTTGTGCAATGCGCTACACGCACAAGGTTTTGAAATCGCCGTCGAAACCAACGGAACCGTCGAAACCGACGATTTGCCGATTGACTGGGTTTGCGTGAGTCCGAAGGCGGGTGCGCCGTTGGTCGTCACACGCGGGCAGGAATTGAAACTCGTTTTTCCGCAAACGGGAGCTGAACCGATGCTTTTTGCTGATTTGGATTTTCCTTATTTCTATCTGCAACCGATGGACGTGCAAAACGAAACGCAAAAACAGCAAAACCTCGCAGCCACACTCGCCTATTGTCTCGAAAATCCGCAATGGCGCATGTCTTTGCAGACACATAAAATTTTGGAAATTCCGTAAAAACGACACAAAAAATGGGTAACCACGACTCGAAAGCCGACGATTACCCAAAATACACCCTCTATTATAAAAAATCAAACTAATGTCTTAATCCCTAAAAACTTACGCAACGGCTGACAATTCGAGCGGTTCCAACTCGTCAATTTCAAAGTCTTCGCTCGTCAATCTTTCAAAAATCTCTGCAAAAATGCCTTTCTTCGGCTGCACTTTACTATTGCGGAACGCATTTCCATAAAATTTCAATACGTTGTCTTTCAATTCTTTTCGCGCAAAAAAGATGCGACTTTTGATGGTTCCGAGCGGCAAATCAAGCTGTTCGGCAATCTCTTGATACCGAAAACCTTCAAAATGAAGCTCGAAAGGGATACGAATGCTGTCGTCCAAAGCAGCAATCATTTTCGACAATTCTTGCAACGTCATTTCCATTTCCGCCGAGTTTGGCGCAGCGGCTGTCGAAGAATTGATGAAAAACTGATTGTCAGTGCTATCCAAAACCGTATTCGCACGTATTTTTTTACGATAATTATTGATGAAAATATTTTTCATAATCGTAAAAATCCACGCTTTAAAGTTGGTTCCTTGTCGGAATTTGTCGCGATTCGACATGGCGCGAAACGCGGTGTCTTGAAACAAATCACGGGCATCTTCGACGTTACGGGTCAAATTGTATGCAAAAGATTGCAATATCGAAGACATTTGATAGAACTTGCTGTTGAACTCAATCGTAGTCATAGCTTCTAATT
>JBJOPA010000252.1:0-3893 GCA_046051005.1 Bacteroidota bacterium | reverse complement strand
CCCCCAGTATAAAACCATTTTTTGAAGTAAAAAATAGACAAAGCCATTTTTTATTTGATAATTGAATCAGAATGAAAAATAAAATTTATTAAATATTGAAAAAAAATACAAATTCAATCTCCAAAAGCACAGTTGAACGGTGTCTTTCGGATTCCAAAAAAACGACCGCATTTTTTCAACTCTAAAAAAAATAAAACAACTACCTTTGTTCTAAAATTAATTTGTTTCAAAACCTTTTTTCAAATGGAAATTACGCCTTGTTCGCTCAACGATTTGACTGATTTGTGCCAAATTAGCGTCGAAACGTTTACCGAATCTTTCAAACATCTCAACGACCCTGCGGATTTTGAGCAGTTCATCAGCACTGCCTACACGCCCGCCCGCTTGACCGCCGAATTGGAAAATCCAAATTCACATTTCTTTTTGATGAAATCCGAAACCGACGTGTTGGGCTATCTAAAAATCAATTTCGCGCCCGCGCAATCCGACCACAACGACCCCGAAAGTCTTGAAGTAGAGCGGATTTATTTGCTTCAAAAAGCTCAAAAACAACAATTGGGTCAAAAAATGATGCAATTTGCGATTGAAATGGCGCGTCAACAACAGAAAAAATACATTTGGCTTGGCGTTTGGGAAAAGAATGAAAAAGCCATCAATTTCTATAAAAAACATGGTTTTGAGGTTTTTGACCAACACATTTTCGTCATCGGCAACGACCCTCAAACCGATTTTTTGATGAAATTGAAATTATAAAAAAAGAAAATGCAAACAGAAAAAATATTTGAAGGACTGCACGTTGTGGATTTGTCGAGCGTGTTGGCGGGTCCGTCGGTTGCCACTTTTTTTGCAGAATTGGGCGCAACGGTCGTCAAAATTGAAAACAAAACCACCAACGGGGACGTAACGCGCCTTTGGAAATTGCCTTCCGAACCGCCAAATGCGTTGTCGGCGTACTATTGTTCGGTCAATTATCGAAAAAAAGTGTTGTTTTTAGACCTCAACACCGCCGAAGACCAACAAAAAGTCAAAGACTTTTGCAAAACGGCGGACATTGTCGTTTCCAATTTCAAACCATCGAGCGCGGCGCAATGGGGCGTAAGTTACGACGACTTGAAAACCGAAAATCCGCGTCTCATTTTTGCGCAATTATACGGTTTCAGTGCCGACAACGATGCGCCCGCTTTTGATGTCGTTTTACAAGCATTGACGGGTTATTTGTCTATGAATGGCTTGCCAAATCAGCAAAAACCAACGAAAATGCCCGTCGCACTCATTGACGTTTTGGCAGCGCATCAGCTCAAACAAGCCGTTTTAATCGCCCTTTATCAGCGCGAAAAAACGGGACGCGGTAGTTTTGTGTCCACCAGTTTGTTCGATGCTGCGATTGCTTCGCTCACCAATCAAGCCACAAATTGGCTGATGGCAAACCAAATTCCGCAAAAAATGGGCGCAGAACACCCCAATATCGCCCCTTACGGCGATACGTTTTTGACGAAAGACAAAAAATCAGTCGTCTTGGCGTGTGGAACGGAAAAGCAATTTCAACAACTTTGTATGGTTTTGAAATTAGAAAATTTATTTATGGAATCTGAATTTTCGACCAACGTAAATCGCGTTGTACATCGTCAGCAATTAAATCGAATTTTGGAAAAATCTATCCGAAAATTTGAAAGCCAAACGTTATTTCAACAACTCGAAAGCCACAAAATACCCCACGCGCCAATCCTCGACATGCAAGAAGTATTTGAACAACCGCTTGCAAAACGCATGATTTTGGAAGAAAAAAATGGAAATCAACTCACAAAGCGCGTTAAAACCGTCGCGTTTCAAATAAAAAATACATAAAAATCCGTCAAATACTGGGGGGTAGCCTTTTTTTTAAAAAAATGTATTTTTGCTTCAAAATCTTTCAAAATCTTTTGAAATCTTTCCAATTTTTTTTGAAAAATTATCTTTTAATTGTTTTTAAAAAATAAAAAAATATGAAACAATTTTTGCGAGAAATGATGAATCAAACCATTCAATTGGACGACGACGAATGGGCGGCATTCGAGCCGCATGTGTTTTCTCGAAAGTTTAAAAAACGAGATACGTTGTTGTCCGAAGGGCAAATTTGCAACGAAATAGCCTTTGTAGTGAGTGGTTCGTTTCGACAATTTTATGTAGTGGACGGCGAAGAAAAAACAACTTTTTTCTTTTTTGAACAACATTTTGCCTGTGATTACGATAGTTTTTTGACGCAAAGACCGTGCGACCACAACATAGAAGCGATGGAAGACGGCGAAATGCTGTATTTCAAACGAGACGTAATGTTGCGAATGTATAAGTTATATCCAAAATATGAAACCTTTGCGCGATTGATTGCGGAAAACGTTTATCTCTGCATCAAAGAGCGTTTGGGGCATTTTTTGTTAGACAAACCCGAAGCGCGCTACCGAAATTTTATGAAAAGCCATGAATCTGCCTGGATTTTGCAGCGTGTTCCGCAGCATTATGTTGCGTCTTATTTGGGCATTACGCCCGTTTCGTTGAGTCGAATCCGTGCGCGGGTCGCACGCGAGGAGCAAAAAATGAAAAAAACAGCGTCCCAAAATCAAGTAATGAAAGTTTCTTAACAAAAGTTATCGTTTTGAACCGTTTTGCCCGCCTAATTTTGCATCATATTTCAATAAAAATATTTTTTAAAATTATAAAAAAATAAGAATATGATACACACTATTATTGGCATCAATGGTTCGACGGGCATTGAAATTGCGTCGCAATTGCGCGCTCGAAATTTGTCGGTTCGTGGCATCAGTCGCCGTCCATATTTGGGCGATTGGGAACACGTTTCGGCAGACGTATTAGATAAAAATGCGTTAAAATCGGCGGTTTTGGGTTCGTCGGTCGTTTATGCGTGTTTTGGTTTGCCTTACGACCTCAAAATTTGGCGACGCGATTGGCTCATTGCCATCGAAAATGTGATAGAAAGTTGCTTGGAAAGTCGTGCAAAATTGGTTTTTGTGGACAATGTTTACATGTACGGTTTCGTGCAAGGCGAAATGACCGAACAAACGCCGATGCGCCCGACCAGCGAAAAAGGAAAAATCCGAAAAGCGGTGACAGAAGCATTGTTACATGCGTTTTCGGAGCGCGGTTTGAAGGGTTGCATTGCGCGTTCTGCCGATTTTTATGGCGAAAATTGCCCCAATTCGATATTTACGGAAACGGTCATCAAAAATGCTTTACAGAAAAAAACCATGCAATGGCTGGGTCGTTTAGACAAACGCCACGCCTTCACCTACACGCCAGACATCGGCAGAAGTGCCGTCATTCTAGGGCTTGACGACCGCGCAAACGGCGAAATTTGGCATTTGCCGACCGCAACGGCGCAAAAAAGTCAATTTTTTATTGACCAAATCGCCATTCATGCCGACACGAAACCCAAAGCAATGGCATTGCGCGGTGTGATGTTGACGTTGCTCGGATTTTTTATTCCCGTTTTGAAGGAAATGAAAGAAATGATGTATCAATTTGATGAAGATTATTTGTTTTCGTCTCAAAAATATGAAAAAATGTTCAACGATTTTCCAACGCCCTACGAAGTTGGCTTGAAAAATACGATGGATTGGTATAAAAAAGAATTGAATAAAAAATCATAATTTCAGAAACTAAAAAAGGCAAATTGATGGATATTTTTTCATCAATTTGCCTTTTTTTTGGCGTTTATACTGGGGGGGGCATTTTTTGAGTCTCCAAAAGCCTTTTGGCTTGTAAATTTTACGTAATTTATTCATCGTTTCTTTTTCTAAAAAATAGGGTTGTAAATATAAATCGGATAAAATCTATGACTAACCGATATTTTTTTTCTATTTTTGCGCGATTTTTGGGCGACTTGCCTTTTGCTTTTACAT
>JBJOPA010000251.1:0-12779 GCA_046051005.1 Bacteroidota bacterium | reverse complement strand
GACCAAAGAAATGGGCGTTTCGGTGGTTGAACTATCCAATTCTACGATGATGCTATCAAGGTTTTGGGCATTGCCAAAAGTTCTGACTCGAATGGGCAGACTTGGCACTTCAATATTGGTCGAACGGGCATCATTTCTGATACGACCACCTTCGGCAACAAAATAAATCCAGTCGGCAGCGCAATTAGAAAAACGCGAACCCGACGGGCGAACATTCGTGCCGTTGCGCATAAACAAGCGCGTATTGGTTCCCGCAACATTTACACTCAACATAAAACCATCGGCAATGTTGTTCGTATATTGATACAACGTTCCAAACTCCGAAGGCGTAGTGAAACTGTTGCGAACACAATTTCGAGCATTAAAACCTTCTAATGAGAACACATTTAGGCAATTTGCCGCACCGCCATTTGTTACCGCAAAAGGCGTTGCCAAAGCAATGACGTTATTATTTTCATTGGATTCTGCAATTTGATTGTCGCTATCAATTTTTAAAATTAAATAATAATTGCCTGCGGCTAAACTACTTGGAATGGTTGATGCGCCTGCCACGTTATTGACGATTTGCCCCACCGCTAAATTGCCTGTCGGAACAATACCATCTTGAATATCGTCGGCGCTCAACACATTATCCCTCGAAATATAGGCTTTCACGTTGAACGCGCCCGTTGCCGCCGCCGTACCGATATTGGAAATATTGAAGCGATAATTGACCACAGACCCCGCCGATACTGGGGGGGTAGTCGTGAGCGACAAATTAGAGACCGTCAAGTCAGGTTGTGGCGTTGGATTTGGATTGGAAAGTATATTTGGGTAGCGCAACACCACACTCGAATCATTGGCACGGTTGTCATCGCGCGCCTCTGCGTATTGCAAATTTGATTTGACTTGTAAAGTCCTATACCAAATAGGGTTTGCTGTATTGGCTTCTGATTGTGGTACGCCTAAATAGCCCACTACTTGCCCTCTAAATGTTGCCTCTATGGTAGCTCCTGCGGCAATTTCTGGAATATTCCAAAGATTAAAGAAGTAGCCTAATTCTGCACGCGCTACTCCGGCACTCAAAAACTCGTTGGTCAATGTACCAACACCTGTCAGCTTGATAAAATTATCTAAATCAGAGCGTAGCACTCCAACAACACTACTCACAATGTCGGTTTTATAAACGTTTACAACAACATTGCGTATTGCGTCGGGTCCATTGTTGCGCAATGTCACGCGCAAATTGATGAAAGGACTAATGGAATCCCAAGTAGCATTGAGTTGGGTGGTGGTTACTTGCAAATCAGCTTGCGCCAAAGGCTGCAATGGATATGAAAAACCTAATGGCGCACTCAATGGCGCACCCGTGTTGGCAGTAGTGGCAGCCGAAGTCGAGATGAAATAAGGTTCTCGGACATTATCGCTTAAAATATCTGTTCGTAAACGAGATGGCATTACAAAATTACCGTTGACAACAATTGACTGTCCTGCCGCAATACTTGGAACGGCGATTTTTGTAGGAGAATAAGGGTAATTATACAAACCTCCACCTGGAAAAGGCGGTCGCCAAAGTACAAGGCTAATAGAATCTGGAACAGAAGCCGTTGTCCCATTATTTCTAACGGTTACGACAAAGGGAACGGTACTGCCTGATGCGACTTGCGTTGCACCAGTTACGTTAGTTACATTGAGATTATTAGGCGTTGGATTTGGATTGGAAAGTACATTTGGGTAGCGCAACACCGCACTCGAATCATTGGCACGGTTGTCATCGCGGGCATCGGCATATTGCACCCACGACCGAATGGTCAACGTTCGGTACCAAGTTGGCGTTGCAAAATCGCGTTCATATTGCGGAACGCCTCGATACCCCGACGCTTGACAACTAAAAGTTGCTTCCAGTGTCGTGTTGGCGGGTACTTCATCTAAGTTCCAAAGGTTGTAATAATCGCCATTTTCTTCGCGTGAACCCGTTATCGTAAATTCTCGCGTCACCGTTCCCGCGCCTGTCAATTTCACGAAATTATCAATCCCCGTTCCATTGAAACTGACCGAACTATTGACCACGTTTGCGCGATGGATGTTTATTTTTACATTTCGAGCCGCTTGCGGTCCGTTGTTGCGAAGCGTCACGCGGAGTTCCATATTCGGATTAATGGAATCCCAACTGGCATTCAATTGGGTAGTTGATACTTGCAAATCCGCTTGCGCAATGGGTTGTAATGGATATAAAAATCCCAAAGGAGCTTGCTGTGGCGAAGTAAAATTCACAATATTTGCCAATGAAGTTGAAATAAAATAGGGTTCCCGCACAAAGCGGTTGCTCAAATAATCGGTTTTCAAACGATTGGGCATCACGAAATTACCATTTATCACCAACGATTGACCCGCTGCAAGGCTCGGAACTGGAATTTTCGTCGGGGAATACGGATAATTGAATACGCCCGTACTAAATCCAGGCGGTTGCCAGTAAACAATGCCTACCGAATCGGGATAAGACGCTATGGTTCCATCGTTCCGAATCGTAACGGCAAATGGAACCGTGCTGCCGGGTGCTACTTGCGTCGCGCCCGTCACATTCGTTACCACCAAATTGTTGCGACGAACCACAAAAGGTGCTAAAATGATGTTGTTATTTTCATTTGATTCCGTCACTTGATTGCTGCCATCAATTTTTAGAATCAAAAAATAATTACCATCGGTACGAAATGCCGCAACGGGAACTTGTATCGCCGTTGCGTTTTGGCTCGCGCCTGCTGCAATATTGAGGTTTGGAATAGAAAGGGTTTCAATATCATTTGCATCAATTATATTATCTTCTGAAATATAGACTTTCGTATTAAATGCGCCCGATGCTGTGCCGCCGATATTTCGCAAATCAACAGTACAATTCAAGAAAGAAAGAGGTTGAACGGGCGAATTGGCGATGTTCAAGTTCGCCAGCGTTAGGTCAGCGGGTCCAGAAGCCACCCCCCCAGTAATATTGACCGAATAGTCCTCCACTTCACCGCGTTGGAACGTAGCGCAAGGGTCAACCGTTTGCGATTGCGCACCTTCGCGCATACTCACGCGCATACGAGTGCGACCCAAAGTTGCCGTCGTCGGCATATCGAAAGAAATGATATTGGGACTGCCGACCACAACAGGCGCGTTGATAATCCGTTCGGAAGATTCAAATATATTATTTTGATTATAATCTATCCAAACTTGCCACGTAAAATTCTGATTACGCGGGTCGCCCTGCCAACTAAACGCAGGGGTCAAGACAACGCTATACGGTTGTCCTGTTCTCAATGGAATAATTTGGCTCGTAAAATTGCCATATCCTTCTTTTTGCGAAGTATTTTGAAAAATAACGGGTGCGCCATTGGTCTGATTGTCTGTCAATCGCAGGTCGCCAATCCATTGTTCCCAAGGCGCGGTTCCGTTAGAGGCGCAATAAGTTTGCGCGAGGCTGCGGCTCAACGGCATCAAAAAGAGCGTTAATACCATCGCCGATAGTTGTAAAATACGTTGCATAATGCTTGTTTTTTTAAGAAATACTTTGAAAAATGATTAAGGTTTTAAGAAATAAATGATAGAAATAATTAGTTCTTGAAGTGACAATGGTAGATTAAATGATTACAAAGTTACACGTTTTTGGGCGAATATTTTTGTTACACATTCATATTTTCGACCAAAATGCACCCCCCCCAGTATAATTACCCTTTTTGATAGAAAAAATAAGGTATAGAAATGTTTAATGTATTTTGACTTGATTTTCAGTGAAAATTTGTCTAAAAATTGGACATGAATTACATCAATAAAAAAAGTCGAAGCATTCAACATGCTTCGACTTTTTTATGTTTTCATATAAAAAAAAATTACAAACTCTGCCGCGCCCGCAAATAGTGGTGATTGGGGTCGAATGCGGAAACAATGCTTGGATTGAGCGCGTCTGTTTCGATGAGTCCGTCGCGTAGGCGCACGATGCGGTGCGCGTGTTCGGCGATGTCGGGTTCGTGCGTCACGAGGATAACGGTGTTGCCCGCTTGGTGGATTTGCTCAAAAATGCCCATAATTTCGAGACTCGTTTTGGTATCAAGATTCCCTGTCGGTTCGTCTGCCAAAATGATGGCGGGGTCGTTGACCAATGCCCGCGCAATGGCGACGCGCTGGCGTTGTCCGCCCGACAATTCGTTGGGTTTGTGGTTTACGCGCTCGCCCAAACCGACGGATTGAAGTGCCAAACGCGCTTTTTCCAAGCGGTCATTTTTGCTCATGCCCGCATAGACGAGCGGCAACGCCACATTTTCAAGCGAACTGAGGCGCGGCAACAAATTGAACGTTTGAAAAACAAAACCAATTTGTTTGTTGCGCACTTCGGCAAGTTCAGAATCGGTCATTTTGGCGACGGGAATGCCGTTGAGCATATAAATGCCTTCGGTTGGCGAATCGAGGCAGCCCAAAAGGTTCATCAACGTAGATTTTCCGCTACCCGATGGACCCATCAAGGCAACATATTCATTTTTTCTGATGTCTAACGAAACTGATTTGAGGGCTTCAATGCGTTCTTCGCCCATCAAATAGGTTTTGTTGAGGTCTCGAATTTCGATAATGACTTTTCTGAGGTCGTCCATTTTTTTTAGAATTTTAATTTGTGAAAAGATTTTTTCAAAAAGTGAAAAAAAAACGCGAAAAATGCCTTTAAGTGGGGGACATACTGGGGGGTAGCCATTTTTGAGAATTTTTTCAAAATTTTGATTTTCCTTCACAAAAACGGTTTAAATATCCAATACTTTTGGCACTTTAAAAAACGCATCGTTACTTTCGGGCGCGTTTTGCAAGACCTTTGTTCGGTCGAGTTGATGCCTTACTTCGTCTGCACGCGGCGGCGTATTGTCTTCCGAAACATAGACCAATGGCGATACGCCTTCGGTGTCCACTTCGTTGAGTTGCTCTACCATCGTCAAGATATGGTTGAGGCTGTTGCGCAATTGTTCGCGCTCTTTTGGTTCGAGTTGCAGCTTTGCGAGGCTTTCGAGTTTCAAAATTAGGGTGTTTTCTATCGTCATAACAAAAAGTTTAGATGAGATGCGAAAAATAATCGCCCAAAGTTACTATTTTGTGGGAAATGATTCCGATTTTTGCGGAAACTTTCGACGAAGTCGAGATGAAAAAGTTCAGAACTGTATTTCAATTACAACATTTTATGATGATTGCAAAGCATATCGCCATTGCTGGAAATATTGGCGCAGGAAAAACAACACTGACCACCGAGTTGGCAAAACAGTTTGGTTGGGTTCCGCATTTTGAAGACGTAGAAGAAAATCCGTATTTGTCGGATTTTTACCACGACATGTATCGTTGGTCGTTCAACTTGCAAGTCTATTTTTTAAATTCGAGGTATCGTCAAATCATGGACATTCAAAGTGGCTCAAAAACCATCATTCAAGACCGAACCATCTATGAAGATGCAAATATTTTTGCACCCAATTTGCATGAAATGGGCTTGATGACCAAGCGAGATTTTGAAAATTATCGCTCGCTTTTTGAATTGATGATGCGTCATGTGCGCCCGCCCGACTTGTTGATTTACTTGAAAGCAAGTATCCCAACCCTCGTCGAACACATTCAGGCGCGTGGACGCGACTACGAAGGCACGATTTCGCTCGATTATTTGAAAAAATTGAACGAACGCTACGACAATTGGATTGGCGATTACAAAGAAGGGAAATTGCTCGTCATCAATGTTGATGAAGTAGATTTTTTGAATAGCAAAGTGGATTTGGGCGAAATTATCTCAAAAGTCAACGGCGAATTGAACGGACTTTTTGACTGATTTTCAAGCATTCCAAAACAAAAACAACCGCATTCAGCCCGAATGCGGTTGTTTTTGTTTTGAAAATGCTTGAAAAAAGCTACCCCCCAGTATAATTGCTTGAAAATGGGCATAAAAAAAAACGCGAGGCGTTTCAACGCTTCGCGGCGAACGCGATAAAATCCGTAACTAAACGACATTGACCCCCCCAGTATAATTGCTAAAAAATGGGCATAAAAAAAAAGGAAAACGACTTTCGCCGCTCTCCTCCCAAATTATGAAAAAGTTGTAGATGATTAACATAACCCTTACAAAAATTTGGGAATGAGCAATCGTAGAAAAATATTTTTCTTGAAAATAAAATTGTTTATTTTCGATAGTAAATGTTGAAATTCTATGATTGACTTCCCCAAAATAGATATTGCCTTAGCAAATTAACCTTTCACCTGTTCGACGATAGATTTGAATGCCTCAGGGTGATTCATCGCTAAATCAGCCAAAACTTTGCGATTGAGTTTGATTCCTGCTTTGTCCAATTTGTGCATAAACACAGAATAAGACATCCCCATAGCACGAACTCCCGCGTTGATACGGGCAATCCAAAGACGGCGATAAGCGCGTTTTTTCAATTTACGACCGATATAGGCATAAGCCATTGCATGGTCAACTGCATTTTTCGCAACGGTATAGACTTTCGAGCGTGCGCCGAAGTAACCTTTTGCTGCTTTCATTACTTTACGGCGGCGATTTCTCGAAGCGACCGTATTTACGGAACGTGGCATAGTTTAACAATTTTTAGTGCAACGAAGGGCAAATTTAATTTTCATCTGCTTTTGCCTTCGCTCTCGTTAAAAAATAAAATTTTTAAAAAACTCGAAATAACAAAATTAGTGATTGCTATTCAAACCGAGTAATGTTTTGATACGTGGTGTATCAACTGCGCTAACGGTGTCAGATTGAACCAAACGACCTTTGCGTGTAGCTGATTTTTTGCGCATCAAGTGCGAGTGGTTTGCGTGGAAACGTTTTACCTTACCTGAACCAGTGAGACTGAAACGTTTTTTGCCGCCACTATGCGTCTTAATTTTAGGCATTTTAAAAAATATTTAAATATTTAAAAGAACTTGAAATGCTACTTTTAGATGACTTTTTGAACTTTCGATTCACCAAATCTCCAAAAGTGCTGCAAAGGTAAGATATTGTATCGGGAAAAAACAAGTTTTTTTTAAAAAAAATAAAAAAAAAACACAAAACAAAATGGAAAGCCTTTTTCTCCCTTTCAACTCACCGTTTTTTCTGAAAAAAAATTGCAAATTGAACTCATTTTTTTCACTTTTTTTGGTTTTATACTGGGGGGTAGGCTTTGAAAGCCAAAACGTATTATTTTTTTCCTAATTTCCAATGCAACACCAATGTCACCATTTCATCATAACTTTTTACGCCACTCGCCACGCCTTGCGTTTTGAGATATTGGTCATAAAAACTCGCCGTTTCTATCCAATTTTGATATTTTGCTATGTTTTTATTGATTTCTTCGAGGTCTTGAAGCAATTCGGGCGGTAGATTTTTTCGATATTCGAGATACGTTTTTGGATATAAACGCCGAAAATTGGAAGCTACATAACGAAAATAACTCAACTCTCCGGAGTAGCGCGTTTCCGCGTCGGCATCGGGTAGGGTAGTGGCAATGTATGCAATAAAATTGCAAACTGATTCGTCTGTCCACCCAAAACCATGCGCCAATTCGTGCGCGGCGGTGAACGGTTTTTGCAACGCATGCAAACCATTGTCCATATTACATTCGCCTGCCCAAAGCCAATATACGCCCGTTGCGCCGAAGCGCATGAGGCTTCCGTTGGGCGCAAGTTGTCGCAATCGCGGCTGAAAATTGTAGGTCGGCAAGCCCATTTTTTGTAGGGATTGGGCGACTAAACTGCGCATTTTTGCCTCAAAATCGGGGTTTATACTGGGGGGGGGCATCTTGGATTTTTCGTTGCGCCAAAAAAGGAGTTGACGCGGCAAACTGTCCAATTCTGCTTTCAAAATTGTGGAATCGAGTGTTATTTTATTCGTTTCGTTGATGCCGATTTGCTGTTGAAAAGGCGTTCTTCCGTAATTGAATCCCCAAACCCAAAAGAAAGTTGTCGCCAAAATCAATAATAAACCCAATACGTTTTTCCCAAAAAATATCAATCGTTGCTTGAAAATGGGCGTTTCGTTTTTGTTTTTGGATAATAATTTTATCAAATTTTTTATCAAAAATAATAAAATTATTATCCAAAAAACAAAAAACAAAGGAATTGGAAACCAAGCCGTCAAGGTTTCCCAAACATTTCGATAAAAAACATAAAATCCGCGACTATATAAAATTTCAATCCACGTATTTGGCAGCAACAGGCGCAACAAAACCGTAGTAAAGAAAGCAATTGTCCAGATTTTTAAATTTTTATTTTTCAAAATGCTTGAAAATGAAAAATTATTTTTTGCCTAATTTATAACCAGCCGTTCCAAACCACAAAATGTAGAGATAACAAATCATCATCACGACCATAAACGCGCCGCGAAAACCGATAGAAGTTGTGGACAACATGCCGTAGATGGGCGGCACGATGGCTCCACCTGCGATGCCCATAATCAACAATGCCGAGCCGAGTTGCGTCAAACGCCCCAAACCACCGATGCCAAGCGGAAAAATCGCGGGCCACATGACGGCATTGGCAAAACCCAACGCAGCGATGGCGGTGACGGCTTGCATATCGGGCAAAAAATAGGACGCGATGGTCAAAAAGATGCCGATAACTGCCGAAACGAGCAACCAAACCTCTTGTTTTACATATTTTGGAATTAACACCAAGCTGACCAAATAGCCGATGAGCATGGAAACGAGGGTGAAAACGGTGAAATATTTTGTCTCATCGGTTTTGAAACCTAAATTTTTTCCGTAGGTTCCGATGATGTCGCCTGCCATTACTTCTGCGCCAACGTAAAAGAAAATTGCGAACGCGCCCGCAATGGCGTATGGATAATCAAAAATGGTTTTTCCGCTTGACGTTGTGTCGTTGCTTCCGTCGTTGGAATCGTCTTCATCTACATTGATTTCGGGCAAACTGGAATATTTTATTCCGATGGCAAGCAAAATCAAGATGGTTGTCAAAATCATATATGGCATTACGATTCGTTCTGCCAAATTTTGTAAAATTGGAGTTTTGTCAACCGCAACTTTCAATTGTGCTTCGATTTCGTCTGATTTGCCCAACAAAATGGCACCAAAAACGATGGGAGCCAACATGCCCGCAATTTTGTTGCAAATGCCCATGATGCTGATGCGCGCCGCCGCCGATTCGATGGGTCCGATGATGGACACATAAGGATTTACTGCAGTTTGTAGCAACGCCAAACCCATGCCTTGCACGAACAAACCCGCTAAAAACAACTCACACGACCGCGACGAGGCGGCTGGAATGAACATCAACGCGCCCAATGCCATGACGAATAAACCCAACGACATGCCGTTTTTGAAGCCCGTTTTTTTCAAAATCATAGAGGCGGGAATGGCGAGGAAGAAATATGCCATAAAAAACGCCGATGTGACGAGGAAAGATTTGGTGTCCGAATCTAAATTACAAGTGATTTTGAGATACGGAATCAAGGTGCTATTGAGCCACGTGACGAAGCCAAATACAAAAAATAAGATGCCGACCAATATCAAAGAAACGGTGTAATTGCTTTGTGAAGTTTTTTTTGCCATTTTTTTTTAATATTTAATTTTTTTTAGGTTGAAAATTTTTTATCGTTGCAAATAAAGTCATTTTTTGGGAATTTTGAGGAAAAATGCGGCTTTTTTTTCTGAATATTTGAAAGTAGGGATTTTAAAAGAAATCAACGCGAAACATGGAAAACGAATTATTTTGAAAACAAAAATATTTTTCAAAAAAATAAAAAAAAATGCTTTCACGCGCTCCAAAAAGGAGAAAATACTGGGGGGGGGGCAATGTTGTTTAGTTAAGGATTTCGTCGCATTCGCCGCGAGGCGTTGAAACGCCACGCTAATATAACGGTCGTCCCTACGGGACTAAAAACAAGGGAAAATAGGGAAAAAATAGTAAAAAAGTCCCGTAGGGACGGTTGCTATATTAGCGTGGCGTTTTAACGCCTCGCGGTAAAATGCCTTAACTAAACAACATATACTGGGGGGTGTCGTTTTTGCGGTTAAAAAAAGTCCGACACCTTTCGATGTCGGACAGATAGCGTTCAATTTTCAAACTATGTCAAGCCTTTTGAGTTAACAATAGATTGGAAATTTATAGCGATTTTGGTAGTTACAAAACTTGTTCAAACCCAATTACTCGAGTCGGAAACGCACTGGCAACGTAAAGTTTACGCGCACGGCACGACCATTTTGTTTACCTGCTTTCCAGCTTGGCATACCAGATACTACGCGGACGGCTTCTTCTTGCAATCCACCGCCAGGTCCACGAAGGGAACGGACGTTAGAAATGCGACCGTCAGGCTCGACGACAAAGGCAACATATACCGTACCCGAGATGTCATTGTCACGCGCCATAGTTGGATATTTGATGTTTTCACTCAAATATTTCATCAAAGCTGCTTGACCATCTGCAAATTCAGGCATTTGTTCCACAAAGTTCAAAACCTCTTCCACCTTTTTCTCTTCCTTTTTAGGTTCGATAGGCTCTGGTTTTGCTTCTGGCTTTGGACCTGGGTCTTCGAGTGTTTTTTGTCCACCTGTACCTTCCACCGTTTTGGTGCCAGCCTCTGCTTTTTTCAATTCTTCCTGTTTTGGTGGTGGCTCCTCTTTTGGAACTTCCTCGTCTTTTTTGACAACAGGTGGCAAGAATTTGATAGTCGGTGCTACGGGTGGCGGCGGCGGCGGTGGTGGCGGCGGTGGCGGCGGTGGCGGCGCATTGGGTTGTGGTGGCGGATCCATGAGTTTTACTTCCGTATTTTTCAACGGGTCTTCCTCTGGAACAGTCTTTTTGATGGCTTCCATAATCATGGGAGCGGCACAAAGTAAACCGAATAATGCCGTCGAAGCCAATACAGCGCGTCCCACGTTTTTAGGATAAGCCTTTCGGAGCAAATACGCGCCGTAAGATTTATTTCTGCCACGGAACAAGATGTCGTCCACACTTGCTTCGCGCAAGTCTTTTTCGAAATCGTTCTGATTCATATTCGACATTTTTAAAATGTTAAACCATTTTTTGAATTGGAAGGAAATATTGACTTACTTTTCAGCTGCGCCAACGCCTTTCATGATGCCACGGTCGGTGTCGTCAATTTTCAAAATCGCGTATCGTTTTGTATCTGTGATGTTCATTTCGTCCAACACATCTACTAAACTTTTGTACGGTGCTTTTGGCATTGACTTAATCAAAACCACAAACTCTTCTTTTGAGCCCCATTGTGCAGCAACTTCTTGTTGTCTTCTCAAAATCGTCTGGCGCAAGCCTTGACTTGAAAAGTCACTAGAATCTACTTGCAAATTTGTTGCGGAAGTGCCTTCTGGCGCGACATAAGTATAAACTTTACCGCGTTCTCCGAGCAAAATGCTAAGGGTTTTAGAAAGTTTTATTGGAGTTTGCTTTTCCTTCGAGTCATCATCCTTGTCAGGCATGTTCACTTCCATTGTTTTGGGTTTGGCAAATGTAGTTGCCAACATGAAGAACGTAATGAGCAAGAAACCTAAGTCAACCATCGCGGTCAAATCCACGCGGGTGGACTGCTTTTTGGACCGTTTCCCACCTTTTTTATTCTTCCCTCCACTGGAGGAGGTATCTAATTCAGCCATCTTATTCTGAATTTTTTTAGCGTTTTTAGCATTTCTTTTTACAAAAGCACTAAAAAACTAAGGTGATTAAAATTATCTGTCGAAAATACTGGGGGGTGGCATTTTAGTGCTGTGCTGCCTGTGCAGGAGCTGCTCCACCGCCTTTCGCAGATGTGATTAAGTTGAACCGATTTGCATTGTTCTTACGGTCTTGCAAGATTTTGATAACCTTATCAACCGTTTGATAGTCTGCTTCCTTATCCGCTTTGATGATGATGCGGAAGCCTTCTTTGTCCTCTGGGTGCGTGAGTTGTCCTGCTTTGCGGGCGAGGAAAATCATGTCTTCGAGTTGACAACGACCATTCATAGAGTCAACGGGGATACCTTTTTGCACCTTGTCCCGTGCAGAACCCTCAATCGAGAGGACTTGCGGCAATTGCGTGATGTCGCAACCGAACATGTCGGTCAAGCGAAATTCATCTTGATTTTTTGCCGTCAGTTGAAGACCGAAGCCACCTTGTTCGACTGGAGCTGAAACCAACTCCAACCATTTCAAACGAGTTTTTTGGTCATCAACGCCCATAAAAACGCCTCCGTTTTTATCCACTGTCAGCATTACGATTTTGCTTTCAGGAATCGGAATTTGCGCTCTCGACGCAGGAATATCTACTGCAACAGGGTCTTTCGGCTTAAACTTCGACGTGAGCATGAAGAATGTGAGGAGCAAAAAAGCTACATCGCACATCGCAGTCATGTCAATCGCCGTACTTTTACGCGGAATTTTTACCTTTGGCATAACAGTAGTTTACGATTTTTTAAATGAAAAAAAAAGTTTAAGAAACGAAAACTTCTAACTTGTTTACGTCTTCATAAAAAAAGCAAAGCCATTTTGAAAGATACCATAAACAAATATTTTCGATGAAAAAAAACCGAAAACTTAGTTGTTATGTTTCGCCGCAAATGTTTGCGCGATGCTAACACCAGCTTCGTCAATGAAATACGTCAACTTGTCGATTTGAGTCGTAAATACATTGTAGAAAATGATGGCAAATGCTGACGTACCGATACCCAACGCCGTGTTAATCAAGGCTTCAGAGATACCAGTTGACAATGCAACTGCGTCTGGCGCGCCTGCCGTTGCCATCGCTTGGAACGACTTGATCATACCGAATACGGTTCCCAACAATCCTGTCAACGTCGCTACTGATG
>JBJOPA010000250.1:0-5253 GCA_046051005.1 Bacteroidota bacterium | reverse complement strand
AAAACGTTTTACTTGCATGATGATAAAATTTAACTAGTGAGATAAAATATTAAGATTTTTTTAAAGAAACAAAATTAAATAGAATAATTGATATGTAAATTATTTTTTTATTTTATTTTCTAATTTTTTTCAAAAAAATGCTACCCCCCAGTATTTCGACCCCAAAAACGTATTTTTAAAGGCATTTTATGAAAATCCAAATAGACTTTTTATCATTTTTTGCATTATTTTTTTATATATTTTTCTCAAAAAAGCCGTAATTTGCAGCGAAATTTAGAGAAACGAAGTATGAATAAAAAAAATCAAATCTGTATGAAAAAAATATTTTTGTCTTTTGCTTGTGCTTTTTATAGTCTAATTTTGCAAGGGCAAGTGTTCTCGTCTTCAAATTTGCCGATTGTGCGCATCAACACCAACGGCATTGCGATTCCCGACGAACCCAAAATAACCGCCACCATGCAAGTAATTTGGCAACAAAATGGCGGCACAAACCTCGTTTCTGACACCAATTACCACTACAACGGCAAAATTGGTATCGAAATGCGCGGCTCTACTTCCCAAGCCATTTTCCCTAAAAAACCTTATGCCGTCGAGTTGCGCAACAATGCGGGTTTGGACAGTTCGTTCGCGCTTTTGGGAATGCCAAAAGAAGCAGATTGGGCATTTATCGCCACTTACAACGACAAAACGTTGATGCGAGACGCGCTGATGTACCATTTTGGAAATAAAATAATGGATTACGCGCCCCGCCGCCGATTTGTAGAACTCGTCATCAACGGTGCTTATATGGGCATTTATATGGTGACAGAAAAAATTGAACGCGATAAAAACCGCGTCAATATTTCAAAACTCGCCACCACCACCCGCACGGGCGACTCCTTGACAGGCGGCTATATTTTAAAAATTGACAAACTGACTGGCGCATCAACTGGCGGAACCGCCTTTTTTCCCAGTCGTTTGAGCAACAATGGCGCAGGAAATAATAAAACGCCTTATCTTTTTCATTATCCAAAACCCGAAGACATCAACGCAGAACAAGTCAATTATATCAAAAATTTTATTTACAATTTTGAAGATTTGATGGCTTCGCCGAATTATAATGATTCGGTGAACGGCTATGTAAGATATATCAACGATTCTACATTTATTGATTTTTGGCTGCTCAATGAAATGGCGCGAAATGTGGACGGCTATCGGCTTTCGACGTACTTGTATAAAGACCGAAACAGCATTGACCCGCGCCTAAAAATGGGTCCGCTTTGGGATTTCAACATCGCGCTTGGCAATGCCGATTATTGCGGCGGCAATATGGTGACGGGCTGGGCGTTTCAGTTCAACCAAGTGTGTTCGTCCGATTTTTGGTTGGTTCCGTTTTGGTGGCAAAGATTGTTTGACGATGCCCGATTCAGAACAAAAATAAAAGCAAGATGGCGTGCTTTGAGAAGCACCGAATTGTCGAATACAAAAATTCTTGGATTCATTGATTCCACTTCGACGTTGTTGAATCAAGCGCAAGCGCGCAATTTTCAGCGTTGGCCCGTTTTGAACACCCGCGTTTGGCCCAATCCGCAGGCAAGTGGCAGCTACACGGGCGAGGTAACATATTTAAAAAATTGGTTAAACGACCGACTCATTTGGATGGACGGAGAAATTGACCGTTTTTCGGCTTCCAATACTGGGGGGGAGCTAAATTTGTCTAATTTTCTGTCTGTTTCGCCCAATCCTTCGACGCAAGACTTCAAGTTTAAATATTATTTATACATAGAAGAAAAAATGAGTTTACAAATTTTCAACCTCGCGGGAGAACTCATCGAAGAACAATCCGTAACGCAACGCGACGGCGAACGAAGCCTCACATGGCAACCCAAAAACGCCGCCGCAGGGCTATACGTCTATCGCCTCTTTCGACGCGGCGAAATTTGGAAAACTGGAAAAATTGAGCTGATTCGTTAGTTAAAAAAAATATTTTCAAAAAAAACAATCCTTGCGTCAACTTCTTGCCGCAAGGATTGTTTTTTTTCTACGAGTTTCCAAAAATGCGTGTACTTTTGCGCCAAAATTTTCAAAAAAATTTCAAAAAATAGTAAAAAAATAGTTTAAAAAAATAGCAGCGAGATGAAATTGAATACTATCGAAGACGCACTCGAAGACATTAGATTGGGCAAAGTCATTATCGTTGTGGACGACGAAGACCGCGAAAATGAAGGCGATTTCATTTGTGCTGCCGAAACGGTTACGCCCGAAATCATCAATTTCATGGCAACGCACGGGCGCGGACTCATCTGCACGCCCATCGAAGAAAGTCGCGCCGACGAACTCGACCTCTACCCGATGGTGTCGTCGAATACCGCAATGCACGAAACGGCGTTTACGGTTTCGATTGACTTGTTGGGACATGGTTGTTCGACGGGAATCAGTGCCTACGACCGTGCAACGGGCATTCGTTGGTTGCTAAACAGCGAAGCAAAAGCCGCCGATTATGCGCGACCCGGACACATTTTTCCGCTCAGAGCCAAATCAGGTGGCGTGTTGCGACGCACGGGACACACCGAAGCCGCCGTAGATTTGGCGCGTTTGGCAGGGCTGTCGCCTGCGGGCGTGTTGGTTGAAATCTTGAACGAGGACGGCACGATGGCGCGAATGCCAGAATTGAAAGCACTCGCCCAAAAATTGAACCTAAAAATCATTTCCATCGAAGATTTGGTCGCCTATCGAATGCGTACCGAACGGATTGTAAAACGAGATTTACACCTCACTTTGCCGTCGCAATACGGCGATTTAGAGGTTTTTGCCTACACCCAAATTACATCGGGCGATGTGCATCTTGCCATCAAAAAAGGCGATTGGAAACTCGGCGAAACCGTTCCCGTGCGCGTCCATTCGTCCACCGAATCGGGCGACGTGTTGGGCAGCATTTTTGAAAATGCGGATTCAAAAATCCAAAAATCCTTTGAAATTATCCAAAAAGAAGGACGCGGGTTGTTTCTGTACATGCACCAAGCCGAAAAAGGGCATTCGATGCTCACCCGATTGCGGGCTTATAAAAATCAACTCGACCGAAACGATACCCCCCAGTATCAAATGGACCAACGCGATTATGGCGTGGGTGCGCAGATTTTGAGAGACTTGTCCGTCCAAAAAATTCGGTTGATTACCACCAGTCAAAAACGCCGCATCGGTCTCATCGGCTACGGATTGGAAATTGTGGATAATATTTCGTTGTAATATACATTTTCAAAAAAAAATAAGGTTTGACATAGCGTCAAACCTTATTTTTTTTGAAATATACTGGGGGGGGGCATATTTTTGAAAAATATTTTTAAAATATTTTTTTATTTTTAATTGGCTGTCACTTTGCGTTCCAAATACATTTTATTGACGAATTGGAAGATGGATTTCAACACATTTTCGTTCGGATTGTTGGTACGCAGCACCGTTTCGGCAGTTTTGCCGTTGATGCTCATGCGCATGTCCGTCAATGGCGTGCCTTTCAATGCTTTTGCTTCGCTTTCGATGCCGCCAAATTGTTGAAAATTCATATACAACGCAAAAATGTTTGAAGTCAATGCTTTCGATACGACACTCGTGTTTCCGCCCGTTGGCGCATTGTTGTCAGAAAAAAACAACACATCGTCTTTAAACATAAACTGTCCGTTTGCATCAATGCTTTTAGAATTTACCGCATCTTTTACTGCCAAACTATATGCGCCGTTTGCTTCGGCTTTCAACGCGCCCATTTGCACGCCCGTGTTCAAAAACTTTTGCGCGGTTGCTTTGTCGTTAACTTTGATGCCGAGCGTCGGCGACATTTTTCCGCCGTGATTGTTGACCGACAACATCATGTCACCGTCAATTGCTTTCAAAATGTCGTCAATCGAAAAACCGCGTTCTTTGCTGTCCAACATGGCTTCGAGTCCTGAATTTTCCTGCAAAATTTGCTTAATCCCCTTCGTGTCAAGCGCAAACGTACACGCGAAGGCGAGGTTGGGGTCGGTCAAATATTTTGAAAAATCTGTTTTTACATTGTTTTTAAACATAATTCCAAAATCTTTTGTGAGCGACGGCGCAATGTTAAATTCAGATTTTCCGACCATTTGCCCGTTTTCAAAGTCACCAAAACCCGAAACGTAGCTCGATTTGAGTTCAGATTTGCCGATTGGCAAGCGCGTTCCCATCAATTCGCCCAAGTTTTCGAGGCTCATGTAGCTCACCATATCGTGTTTGCTCGACATGAGTTCTGCAAATTTTGGGTTGCTTGCCATGCTTTGGTCGGCTTTCACATTAAATAATTTTTCAGCATCAAACGATGCGTCGAGGGCGGCATCTTCTTCAGCATCTGTTTTCGCGCTGATGCCGAGAATTGCCAAATCCGATTTCCACGCCACAAAACCGTCGGCATTGCGCACCACTTTTACGCCATTTTTGCTGATGGGTACTTCTTTCACCATCTTTTCAAATGCGCTCATATTTGAAATTGAAATATACAACATGGGCATTCCTTTTTCCGTCACCATGTACATATTTTTTGAAAAATCAATGCCCGATTGAGCAGGATTTTTCAAAATTTCGGCTAAAATCGGGTTTTCTTTTTCCGATTCAGCGGTCATGGCTTTGTAAAATTCCATTTGTTTGATGGCTTCAAAGTCGGCTTTTTGCATCATATTTTGCAAATTGAACGCCGTCACTTGCTGACTTTCGCGTGGAATAAACACCGCCGCGTCGTTCAAAGAGGTAGTTTTTTTACAAGATGCCGCAAAAATGAGTGCCGCAAAAAAACTTGCTTTCGCAATATTTATAATATTTTTCATTGTTATAAATTTTATATAATTTTAATATTTTTTTTGAAATAATTTTAAAAACGAATTTTTATCTTTTTGATGAGACAAAGGTAGCTTCAATTCCCGTACATGCGAGTCAGATTTTTGACAAAATGCGCATAAAAACCGACGAATTTTCGTTTCCTCAACCAACGCATCATTTTTTTCGACAAAAATAGGACAAACGATTTTCGTTTCGTCTGTCCTAATTTTATGTACCTTTCCTCCTCTTTTGGGGGGGCTTATACTGGGGGGTCGCCTTTTTTCGGTTTTAAACCGCTTGAATGATGTCATATTTCGTCAAAATATGCAGCGTTCCTGATTTGTCTTTGGCAACAACGGCTGGAATTTTTTTAGAAATATAACGATTCAATTGCTTCACAGGCAAATCTTCTGGCACAATCGGAAACGGCGCGTCCATGATTTCTTCTACCTT
>JBJOPA010000249.1:0-2999 GCA_046051005.1 Bacteroidota bacterium | reverse complement strand
ACATTAAAATTTTCTTACTTTTTTTCTTTGAAAAAGCTATTTTTGGCTACTTCTTGCTTGTTTTTTACGATTGCGACATCGTTTTCACAGCCCAAAGATGCAAAAACAGCCTACACGATTCAGCTCGGCGCATTTGGCGCGGACGCAAAACAATACGAATTTGAGTTGATTCGCTCATCTGCCTACGTGCACGGGCGCGAGGGTTTTGTGGCGATGGGCATGTTTTACGCGCCTGATGTGGCGGCTCAGTTTTTGGCGACTGCGCAATCTCGGAACTATCCAGACGCATTTGTGAAAGAATTAAATTTGGCGGAAAGCCCATCTGTCAATATCATTCAAGTTATTACACAAACGGCGGGCGAACCGATTGAATGGGCAAACCTCGAATCGGTGTTGAAAGAAGGCGAAAAACTTTGGGTTTTTCCGAATGAAAATCAAGTGCGCATCGTGATTGGCACTTTCGAGGACATTGGTTTGGCGCGTGCGCGTGCAGCGGAAATTGAGGCGGCGGGTTTTGTCGGTTCGTATGCTCGAAAAGTGAAATCTGTTTTGTTGTCGCCCGTTTCAGAATTTGAAAAAAGTGATACGCGCCCCAAAAATGATTTGGCGATGAAAGGCAAATCGAAAGGCAAAAAAGGTGTTTCATTGCAATATTCTGACAAAACGAAGGTGGAAATCGCGCCCGTTTTGGTGAAACGCAACTCGTCTTTGGAGGTTCAAAAAGTGTTGAAAACGATGGGACATTACACGGGTTCGTTGGACGGTAAGTTGGGCAGCGCGTCAGAAGCGGCTTACGAAGCGGCTTTGGCGGGCAATCGGCGGTTGCAACATTACGCTTCGGCGGCGGCAAATTTGGCGGGTTTTGAGGGTTTTGAAGACGTGAAATTGTTGGTAACGATGACGCGAGATTTGAATCCGTCGAACCAAATGGCGGAAATTTCACCTGATTTGTTGCTCAATTTGCCCACCGAACCACTCGACGCGGCGCAACAAATGCAAGCCGAACAATGGAACGCGGGCATTTGGAACAAACTCGACGGCGTGGCGAAACAATCAAAAATGGCAGATGCAAATTTAGGTATTTTGAAATTGGTTTATTTCAAAACCTTGTCACGTTTAGAAAAAGAATATTCAAAAAATGCAAATTTGAAGCAAGAACAAGTGGCTGCGTTGTCTATCTGGACGCTCAAAACTTTGGTGGGCGATGATTTAGAAAGTCTATAATTTTTGTATATATAATTTATTGTAATTTTTGATAAAAGGGCTACCCCCCAGTATTTTCGCCATTTTTTGGCTTGGATACTGGGGGGTAGCTTTTTTATATATATTTTATTGCTGTTTCTGATTCGTCCGATTACGTGTCACATAATTGTCAATTTTTATTAAAATTTTTAAAAAAAAGATAAAATATATACTTGATATTGCATAAGTATGTTACTTTCACAGGTATTTTTGTCTAATTTGAAAAAGCATTAAAGTTGATTTAACTTCATGACCAATGAAATCTTAAAATCTAATACGTTGTAGCATTGAAAAAAAATTATTACTAACCTGTCACACAATTCGTCATTTTTTCCTAACTTAATTTTGCCAACTATTTTTTGACGGGCATTTTTTGCCCCCCCCCAGTATAATTGTGATTTTTTGTGCGTTTTATCGTACAATTTTCTATAAAAGTATGTTAATTTTAATCCATTTGTGATTAAGATTATCCATAAATTTCTGTTATAATTTTTTAAAACAATTTCATTTCGTAAAGATGAAAAAACTTTTACTTTTCTGTTCATTCGTGATGTTAGCGATGAGTAGTCTGGTGGCACAAAATGCGCTCCGTTCTGGCGACGGTTGGGGTGCAGGTTGGGGAACCAATGACTTTTTCGCGGGAACAGGTTTTGGTACTGCCTATGGCAAAACGTACCAAAACACGAATGGGGGTACGCCTGCGAATCGCTATTTCCGCTTGTTTACAAGCTTTGGTGGCAATAGTCAAGAGCATGGTCCCAATGGCGGTTCAGACGTGTTGATGACACCTGGCACGCCGATTACGCTGACTTCGAGCAGTGCTAATGCCTATTACGCTGACTTCGAGCAGTGCTAATGCCTATTATCTCAACGTTCCCAATGCGACGGACAACTACGTTTTCCGCACGCCCAACGGGGACGGTGTAGCAAACACGCCAAAATTGGTGGTGTTTAGGGTGCAAGGTGCGGTTGGGTCTATTGGCTCGGTTTCGCAAAGCCCTGCGGCAGCCTCTGTTACAGTTTGTAATACGGTGACAGTAACGGCTCCGACGGGTGGTAGCAACTTGCCAACGGGTCAAGGTGCGTATTTGCGTTATTCAACGGATGACTTTGCTACATCTACGGTTGTTGCGATGACCAATAGTAGCACAGGGAACTATCAGGCAACTATTCCCTCTTTTAGTGCTGCGACGACGGTAAAGTATTATACTTTTACATCGGGCAGTGGTTTGACAATTTCTGCGGCAGATGCGGACTGGTACACTATTAATGCGGGCAACAACGGAGGTGCGAATTACAGTTATACTGTTACGGCTGGGTCGCTTTCGGGTGCATTGCCTGCGGGTACGTATTCGGTGGGAACGGGTCAGTGTTTTGCGACGATTCAAGCGGCTGCAACTTACTTGAACACCAATGGTGTGGCAGGTCCAGTTGTGTTTAATGTTGTTGCGGGACATACAGAAAATGCTGCTGCTGGTGGTATTGTGTTTGGTGGTGCAACAGGCATTGCGGGTACGTCGGCTACCAATACCATTACTTTTCAAAAGAGTGGTGCTGGGGCAAACCCATTAGTGACGGCAACAACAACGCAAACCACGAGTTCATTGACTGATGCTGTCATTAAAATTATTGGTGCGGATTATATGACTTTTGACCGTATTGATGTAGCGGAGGCTGCTGGGGCAGCAACGGTTACGACATCAAATACGGCGACTGAATATGGTTATGCTTTGTTTTATGGTTCGGTAACAAATGGT
>JBJOPA010000248.1:0-3564 GCA_046051005.1 Bacteroidota bacterium | reverse complement strand
ACCGCTTGATGGCACGTTTTTGAGGAGTTATATTGCTCGAAACGATACGCTTTCGTCGCAATCTTCGATTTCGCACAAAGATATTTTAGGTGGTAAAAAACTTTGTTTTAGAAATACGCCTTTCGACGACGGCAATGTGTTTCCGTTTGTGGCGGCTTCGCCGTTTCCTGCCATTGATTCGTTCACCCAAATTGTCGCTGCGCCGATGGTGAAAGAACCCATACGCAGTTTTGCCGAAAAAATGACCGTCACGCTCATACACAATTCGCCAGATGTGGAAATTTTTTATACGACCGACAGTTCGGAACCCCTTGTGGCAGCGCATTTGAAATATCAATCGCCTTTCACGATTGACAATACAACGACCGTCAAATTTAGGGCAATGTCCAAAGATAGTGTCAGTTCAAATATCGTGGAAACTACGTTTTTCAAGCAAAAACATAAGTTTACGATACATCTCGACAATCCTTACAAGCCGCAATATGCCGCAAGTGGAACGGGTGCTTTGGTGGACGGAATCAGAGGCGGTTCCCATTTTGCGACGGGCGGTTGGCAAGGTTTTCAAGGAAATGATTTGTCGGCAACCATTGATTTGGGCGGTTACAAAGAAATCAACAAAATTGGTTTGTCGTGTTTACAAGACCAAAATTCTTGGATTTTCTTTCCCACGTATCTCGAATTGAGCGTTTCGGAAGATGGAAAAACCTTTACAAAAATGGCGACAAAAGACATCCAAATAAAGCCACAAGAAGGTGTTCAGTTTGAATCTTTTGATTTTAATAATTTAAAACTTTATACGAAATTTATAAAAATCGTAGCAAAAACGCTTACGCCAATCCCCGCTTGGCACAAAGCAAAGGGCTATGAAGGCTTTATTTTTGCTGATGAAATTACGATTGAATAATATTTTATAAATTCAAGTAAAAACAATATAAAAAAAATCGCTTCGCACATACGCGAAGCGATTTTTTTATACCCCCCAGTATAAAACGACTTTTTGATGCGTTTTTTAGGGAAAATTATCAAAAAATATCAAAAAGTATATTAATTTTTTTCACCAATCCGCCAACGAAGTCCCAAACGAGAAACAATCAAAGTCGGATAGCCCGGAACGATGGAATATTGTAAGGAAATATTTTTGTTGAGGCGCAACAAATATTCTGCTTCGCCACCGAACGGGAACAACCGATATTGCCAATCTTTATAGACGCGGTTGTCAAAAAAATCGCCGCCGCGATAGCCTTCGATTTTATGCCAATCACCGCGAAACAAAAACACGGGACCCATACCAAAATTGAACCGATGCCGACCCCAACGCAGCAATTCCACACGCGCACCCAAATGCACATAACCCGCATGAAAATAGGCGCAATCTCGATAATAAGACCCACTTGCACGGAAAAAAGTCCGTTCTGCAAGCCATTTCGGAATCCATTTGTAATGCGCTGCCGACCAATCGTAGCCTATTGCGATGCCAGGTGTCAGCACCCAACGCGCCGCATCGTCCAGTCGTAGCGGATAAGATTTTGGAAACGAACCACCGCCTGGGTGATACGTCAAACCCATCATTTGCGCCGAAAAATGGCGTTCAACGGGCTTGGTTTTGGGTGTAGGATTGGTAGGAATTTCTGCATTTTTGGCGATTTCTTTCAAAAAATCATAAGGCGTAAAACACACTTCATTTTGAGAAAAAACTGAATTTGAAAAACCAAAAAAGCAGAGAAATAGGTAAAAAATGTAAGTTCGACAAGCGCGATTTCGATGTGACATGATAGTAGAATAATTTAAATTGTAAAATCCGTTTCAATAAAACGCTACAAAACTAAACCATATTTCCCCCGCTTGTATCTTTTTCAATGTCCATCAAAAACATTTTTATTTTTCAAATAAAAATAAATTTCCTATTGAAAAATGCCACCCCCCAGTATAAAACCACAAAACCGCCTTGCAGAGGTGTCTGAAAGGCGGTTTTGTGATGTTTTTATCGCATCAATTATTTTTCAATCCTTTAAAAATTAATTGCAGCATAAAATCTAAATTTTCGGCAATATGTTGGGCAACGGCATCGGCGGGTTTTCCTTCTGGGAAGGCGGTTTTGGCTCCGTGTTTCACGGCTTCACTCATGCCGATGAGGTTTGCCGCCAATCGAGGTGCGTCCGTCGGTTTTATTTCCCCTTTTTCGACCGATTGTTGCAACAAATCGCTTAAAAAAGCCCATTCTTGTGCCGAAACATCGGCAATTTCGTTGCGAAAACGATGTTCTACTTGTCGCAAAGTTTCTTCCGAAATATGCACTTGTTCGATGATTCGGACGTAATACAAAGCCCGTTCCAAGAGAAAATGTCGCGTTTTCGCCACAATGTCGCCCTCAACGGCTTGGGTAGAGGTCAACAATGTTTCCAAAAATTTTCGCGTAGCGGTGGTCGTGATGTCGAGAAAAATATCTTCTTTATTTTTGTAATAATAATACAATGAAGCCTTGTTCAACGCCACTTCTCGTGCGATGTCGTCAAGGGTCGTTTTCTCGAAACCAAATTTCGCAACGCATTTAAACGCCGCTTGCTGTATCTTTTCTTTGGTAAGTTCTTTTTTTGTTTTTTCCATATATTTAGATTTCTTTATGCTTTCTCTTGCACCATTCTGACAATTTTCAAGACCCATTTACGCGGCACAAAGCGGCTGGCTTGGGCGTTCATGTAGTTCATGAAACCCGGAATGACGGTCAAACTGCCGCGCATCATGTGTTTGTAGCCAAAATCGGCGACTTCTTTGGCGGTGGGCAATTTTTTGCCTTTCACGAGTTTGCTTTCGTGCAGGTCGGCGGCATTTTGGAAACCCGTTTCCGACGCGCCAGGACAAAGCGTCGTCACGGTTACGCCCGTGCCTTCGAGTTCGTTTGCCATCGCTTCGCCCAAAAACAAGACGTAAGATTTGGTCGCGTAATAAACTGCCATCGTCGGACCGGGTTGGAACGACGCGGTGGAAGCCACATTCATAATTTTTCCATAACCTTTTTGAATCATGGGTTTCACAAAAAGATGGCTCAATTTGGTCAACGCCTTGATGTTGAGGTCAATCATGGATTCCAATTTTTGATAATCGGCATCGGCAAACATCGCATAGTCGCCAAAACCTGCGTTGTTGACCAAATAGTCCACGTGAACGCCTTGCGATTGCAACGTATCGTAGATGCCCTGAACGGCGTTCATGTCGCTCAAGTCTTTTGCCATCACCATGACTTGTACCTTATATTTTTCGCGGATTTCGTTTGCCAATGCGTTCAATTTCCCTTCGCTACGCGCAACGAGAATGACATTGTTGCCATTTTTAGCAAAATTGTGGGCAAATTCGACTCCAAAACCAAGCGACGCGCCTGTAATCAATGCGGTTTTCATAACTTTTCTTTTTTTATGATTTTTAAAATAATAAAGAATTTCATCATCGTTTTCAATGATGGCGCAAAGGTAAGGTGTTTTATTTTTATTTTTCAAATATTTTGATAAAAAGTTTGAAAAATAAAATAATTTTGACAAAATTTTTACAATTTTGAAAAAAAAATGCCCC
>JBJOPA010000247.1:0-11464 GCA_046051005.1 Bacteroidota bacterium | reverse complement strand
TTCAGGTTGGCTTTTATTGGTATCATATAACCTTGTTATTTTTATCTCATTACAATCAAGGTCTGCTATTTGTAAATCTTTGAAAGTAATAGATACATAAAAAGCACTCTCTCCTTTGGCTTTTGCCAAATTATTAAGGCTATTGGCAATATACTTGTTATACCCTCCTTGTTTTTCTACATAATCATTAAAAAATTCGTCAACCTTACCCGTGTCTCTACCGTAAAGACACCAAACTAATGATACAAGAAAGTTTGTTTTTCCATTACCATTCTTACCACTAACTACAATAATATTTTGTCTCTCATTTGTATCAAATGAGATAGTGTTAGTGTCTTTATACTGCCTAAAATTATGCAGTACGACTTCTTTAATTAACATCTTCTGTTATTTTCTGCTGTTTGATGAATGTTTCAATTCTGTTTTCTAACTCGGCAGGTAACCCACGCTTTCGCTGCATTAAAATTTTAGATTTTTGCAAATCTAATAAGTTGCCGATTAAGTTAATATCTTCTGGCGTTTCTTTACAAACGTGTTGTAAGATTTCACTTTCTTTTACCCATTGTTTTTCTTTTTTGTTCATATCGCTGCTGTTATAAATTTTATTATAAATATCGGAAACACGTGGTTCAAAAATACTGTCTCGGTACCAAATAATTTGAATCGCTACTAACTCTTGATGCGTAATCAATATTGTATCTGGTTGGGTCTCTTGAATTTCTTTTTGGGCAATTAAAAGTTTCTCTAAAATCTCTGCCCGAATGTGTGGGAAGTAAGGACCCAATACGCCTTCGGTTATGGTTCCATTTCTTCTTTCTTTTTGACGATGTTCTGGGTTACTTCTGTTTTCCGCCAAATAATCGCGGATTTCCAACAAAGGCAACATCCATTCTTCGCCATTATCAATCAATGCTTCCATTGATTTATCTTTATTGACTACGGTACAAACCCAACAGCCAAAACGACTTTGTCCACAACTCGGCGTGGTTGTGTCAATGACGAGTGGACAATCTCCACCACTTGCATTGCGATACAACGTAATTAATTCTCTATTGCTATTTGCCCAAGCGGGTGGATTTTGTAGTAAATATTGCCAAACTTCTTCCGTTTCTACATCTTTAATAGGCGCATAGACAAATGCATTAGGCAAAACGTGTTTGCGCAAACGTTGTCCAAAAAGCGCATGTTTCTTGATAGAATTTGCCCTTGCTGAACTCTCTGCCGACCGCGTTCCCAGCAATATAATTACTTCTCCTGCATCACTGACTTTATCTAAAATGAATTTAGTCGTCGGATTTATTTTTAGTCGTTCTGTACACCAACGAAACATACTATTGGGCGCGGGATAGCCTCGACCAATTAAGTTTAACCAAAAAGTCTCTTCTAATTTCGGGGTTGTTCTCTGGACAAAAATGGGTAAGTCGTCACGAACTGCCGCTTCTTGAATGGCATTTAAAATTCGTTCTGTATATTCCAATATACGCGGATTTTCTACCAACGTATTGTTACAAACGATATAAACAGGTCGGCTATCTTTGAAGATACCGTCCAACCCTTTAATGGCAGACCAAACCAATTGCAACAACATTGTACTGTCTTTTCCGCCACTAAACCCAACAATCCAAGGTCTATTGTTATCATTTTCAAGATATTGGTCTTGAATTTCGTTGATTAAATATTTTACGTCTAACATAGTGAAATTGGTGAATAAGAAAAAAGTATTCTTTTTTCTATAAAGTTAATTATTAAGGGGTTTTAAAATATTTGCAAAGATAATAAAATAGGTGTTTGTTGATGTTATTCGCATTAAAAAAATTTTAAAAAAAAATGATGATGCCCATACTAAAATCACGATTACAAACGCCCTTTTGCCATGAAAACATTGGAAAAAGGGCTTTTATACTGGGGGGAGGCATTTGTCTTGTTATTTTTCTTGTTTAAAGATTACGAAAACCGTAACCAACAATTTTGTGCTGCTGTGTTAGCATTATAAAAAATTTGAGAAAAAAGTACGTTTGTTTTGAAACCCTACGACGCGGCTTATCGTAAAAAGTTTTTTTTAACGGGTTGTAGCGCAGTCTGGTAGCGTACACGTCTGGGGGGCGTGTGGTCGCAGGTTCAAATCCTGTCAACCCGACATTTAAGTAATTGGGTTTAATGTAATGTGATAAAGCGATTGATGGTTTCTAGGAACTATCAATCGCTTTTTAAAAATTCAAAAAAAAATATTGTGAAAACACCTTTGAAAAGAAACGACAAAAATGGAAATCAAATCAAAAAATATTTCGCAACTCATTATTAATTAGCAAATTACAAAAGAAATAAACAAAAACCGTCACTTGAAAACGCAAATGACAATTTTATACTGGGGGGGGCATTTTCTTATTGCTTTTTTACAAAAATGCATTATAAAATTCAAAATCATTTCAACAAATCAATGGCTTTTTCTAATACTTTGTCTTTTCGGGCAATAGAATCCGCCGTTGAAATAGAGACGCGGAAATCGGGTTCAATGCCATTGGTTAATACATTTTTATTGCCGTCATGCAACAAAGAAACGCTGCACCAATAGACCCAACCATTGGGCAATTGGCGTGTGATGGGGCGTGTGTAAATGAGTCCAGCCGTATTGTCACCAACCAATTTTACAGATGGAATAGACCGCATCATCAATGCAAAATCTTCTGCACTACTTGCTACGGCACGATTGGTTAACAACAAAACGGGTTTTAAAAATGGCGTATTCCCTTTTGATGCAAACGAATTTGCTTGAAAATCAGACAAATCATCTCGTTTTTTGCCTTTTTTAAACCGATTGTAACTATATGTTCGAGTTTGGTCGGTAAAGCGCGATGCAATCGTTTTTCCATAGGTTTCGCTGCCGCCAGAATTGTCTCTGATGTCAATAATCAAACCCGTTTGGTCTTTAAATGTGGTCACGATGGTGTCAATTAATTCGTAATACGATGCAGGATTTTGTCCATTAAAATCTGAAATATAAACATAACCCACATTCCCAATCGGCGCATATTGCACAATCTTATTGCCCTTTAAAGGCATCGTCAAATAGCCTCTAACCGCGTCTAGACCTAAAAACTGATGATTAAACGTATCCGAAAATTGATAATAAGTCGCAGGATTTCTCAACACAAAATGCTGGTCTCTGAAAGGCAACATCATGGCTTTAAAGTAATTAAATAAATCATTATTGGTCGTGGTGGTTGTTATTTTCGGACGATACACTTGATAAATAGAATCCCAATTCAAAGCAGGACGCGCCGCAAAACCCACATAATTTTCGTCCATTCCTTGCCAAAAAGCATCGAAATTATCAATCGGCGTGTTCGGTGTTTCATCGCCCAAAAGCGTTTTTTTACACCCGATTTGGCTCAAAAAAAAGAGCAAAAGAAAGCATAGTTTTTTCATATTTTTCATATTTTATGACTTAAAAATTAGCAATTATTCTAAAATTGATATTGCAATCCCATCTCAATTTGATGTCTCAAAACGCCCAAATACTGGGGGGTAGCGGAACGATATAAATAAAATAAATAACCCATTCTGATATTGAAATGCGCAGAAATGGGCGCAGCATATCGCAAAAAACTACTCATTTGAAATACATTTTGAGGCGATAAAAAACGCTGACCGACAAACGCATAGTCATACAAAGAGCCATATTGGTAGCCCAACAGCGCGTAATTTACTTGCATCGTCAACCGATTTTGTCCATCGTAATACTCCGACATCAATGCCGCGTTGAGGGTTAGATTGCCATCAAAGGAATTGTTATTGTTCGGTAAGTTCGGAACAAAAACCTGTCGCTGCGCCCCCCAAAACAGTGCAGAAAAACCATAATAGAACCGAAATTTGGTGGAATTGAAAAGAGAATTGTAGCTTTTGAGCCATTCGTAACTCAAATGCCCGCCTGTTTCGGCGATAGACGTATTAAATTTTTCTTTTGGTTGAATGCTTAAAAAACCGACTTCTACGACATGTCGCGTTTGGTCTTTTATTTTTTGAAAATGTAGGCTAAATGGCGCACTATTGCCCGATAAAATAAGCGGAGAATAGGCATCAGATTTGATTGCCGCATTGGTAAATCCTGTTGACAATCCAATTTGATAAATAGATTTGGTTTGGGCAAAAAAAAGTGTCGGAAATAGCAGCAAAAATAAAAATAAGGGTCGTTGTCTTTTCATAACGTTGATTTTTTGATTAAAAAAAGACAAATATACTGGGGGGGGACATTTTTACCACATTTTTATAGACAAAATCGCTAAAATCAAAGACGAAAATGTTTTTACAACTTATTTTACGGCATATTTTAAGCCGTCGTAAACCAATTGAACAAAACAAAATGATGCGCGGTTTCAACGTAAAATTCTTCTTCCAAACGCTTAAAATTTGTTTTAGAAACGTGGATTATTTTTTCAAAAAACAACGGATTTTGTTGTTTAAAATCTTGAAAATCAATTGTTTTTGCATTACATTTTATCGTTTTGATTTCATTTTCTTTTTTCAAACGAGATAAAAAAAAATTATTTTTAAATTCCTTAATTTCTACATTTTCAACGTATTCGCAATTTGCGTATTGTTTTTTCAAAAATCCAATCCAACGTTCTATATCTTCTTTTTCATAGGCGCGAAGGTCGTTCCATTCTTCTTGCCACAACAGCAAACGCATGGTTAAAATTGCGATGGCGTGTGATTTTGTAAACCCCGTTTTTTCGATGGAAAGCAAATAGACAAAATCAGTTTCGCCTTTCGTATAATCTAGTTGAATAATATTTACAGGAATCTCTAACGCATCAAGACAATTGCTTACGTATGAATCATAATTTTTTGATAATGAATCAATTACATTCATATTTTTTTACTTATTTTTGTCAAATTCCGTGCGTTGTCCGTATCGAAATCCCAGTTCAAAAATCTGCCGATTCGTCAAATTCGAGGCTTCAATGTCCGTAAACAACACTTCATTTTCATCGTTATCGGTGCAAAAAATAGGCGCGTCAATTTCTTTTGCATATTTTTCAATCACGTCATACAAGGCAAATTTTTCATCTACGACGACGGATTCGAGGATTTTTGTAGGTTTCAAATCTCCCGCCGAAATGCAAAAAGTAGCACCCGTTTGCTGCACCAATTCCATGATTTCAGGCGAAAATTCCGTATTACATTGATTTTCATATAAAATTGTATGAAATATCGCAATTTTATCCATTCCAGCTGCTGCCAAATGGTTTTTTTGCAGCAAAAAATCCGTCAAAAACTGTTTCATGTCCACGTCTGTTTGCGTTTCCGAAAACTGCGGCGGCAACACGTAAGGCTTGTGCGCTTGCGCGGACGACCAAACCGAAACATAGGTGTAAGTGGTGGCAATCATTATTTTCAGTTATTATTTTTTTTATTTATTTTTCATCATCCATTCTTTAAAATCGTTGTCTGAAAACCCTTTTCGTTCCACAATTTCTTGTCCCGTAGTCGGTATTTCTTTTTTAAACGTTTTTTTATAAAATGCTTGAAATTTTGAATTTTTCCAATGTTCATTATCCACATCAAAAACGGGCGGCTTGCTGGTATCTGCGCACTCAACTTCATAATAACCAATGGCTAATAATTGAATAAAATCATCAATATTTGCTGCCATCACGCGATAATCGTCTCCTTCCGCAATCAAAACAATGGGCATATTTTTTTTATCCGCTTTCCAAATAGCGAACAAATTTTGTTCAGATGTTTCGCCAATTACGGCAATATTTTGCGCCGCATTGGAGTTGGGATTTGTCCAATGTTCCATCATCTTATTGCTATTTTGATTAATTTCAAAATGCCCTCCGATGACGGTATGCGGATTTTTCTCTGCCCAATCCAACACTTTTTCCCATGATTTTGGCACTTTTATGGCTTTCGGAAAATGGTTGGCAACTTTCTGTTTCAACACCGCAGCGTCTAACAATCGCGGCAAATCCGATTCAAAATATCCCAACGCGCCTGCATTTTCTTTCAACTGATTTCTGATGGCGGCAATCATTTCGTCTAAACGCGCTTGCTGGTCTGTCATTTTGAAATAGGAAACAAAATGCTCGAAATTGGCGTGAAACCAAGGTCCTTTTTCAAAACAAACGGTCAGCAAATCGTCCCACGAACGTATGGGCGCGAAAACGTCCATTATTTTTTGCAAAATCTCCAAAACCGAAGCTGTTGCGGTCGCTTTTTGCGTAGCAGAAGTCAAGGTTTGCCAATAATTTGACTCGCCCAATAGGTCGCTCAAACCTAGATAAAAGGTGTTTCCATATCCCGAAGGTTGGTCGCTGAGAGGGTAATTTCGGGCTTCGTTGAACTGTTTAGAATAGACTCCAAATTCTATCGTATAATCCAAACGTTCGGGCGTGTTTTGGTCGCCTGTTGCCAAATTAAAATAGATATTAAAATTTAAATCGCCTTCAATTTTAGAAAAATAGACGTTGTCTTGTTCTAAAATATTTACAGCTTGATATTTTCCTTGTGTGTAACCCTTTGATTTCAAATAAGTTACGACGTGTTGTTCAATAATTTCTTTAAAAAAATGTAACATCGTTTGTAAAATAAAGTTTATTCAAAATTATAAAAATGCGTTTCTACAAAATATAAAAAATATTTTACAAAAACGCATTTTTGAGACAATTATACTGGGGGGTAGCTTAGTTGTGCATGGCTCCGCCTAAAATGATGCCGCCACCAATCACATCGTCGTTTTCATAAAAAACGGCGGATTGACCCGGCGCAACACCTTTCACATTTGCATAAAAATTTACGTTCAAAATGCCCTCGCGCAAGGGGTCGTTCTTGACTTGTGCCAACGTTCCCGCGTCGTTGTATCGGATATGCGTCACGGCTTCCATGCCGTCAGGCATTTTATCGTATTTCATCATATTCGTTTTATAGACATTCATGCCGTTTTTAATCAGTTCTTCGACTTCGCCCAACATGACGGTGTTGGTGTTGGGGTCAATTTGGGTCACGTACATCGGCACGCCAAACGCGATGCCCAAACCTTTGCGCTGCCCAATCGTGAAAAACGGATAGCCGTTGTGCTTGCCCAATATTTTTCCCGTTTTATCTACAAAATTGCCGCCCGCTACTTCATTTTCAAGGGTTGGAACGCGGCGTTTCAGAAATCCGCGATAGTCGTTGTCTGGCACAAAACAAATTTCGTAGCTTTCCGCCTTGCGCGAAAGGTCGGCAAAACCGAGTTCGTGGACATATTGTCGCACTTCGGGTTTGGTCATTTCGCCGAGTGGAAATTGGGTTCGTTCCATACATTCTTGGCTCAAACCCCACAAAACGTAGGACTGGTCTTTGTTGCGGTCAACAGCTTTTTGGATAAATTTTCGTCCATTTTCAGCCGTTTTGAGTTGTGCATAATGCCCCGTTGCGATAAATTCGCAGTCCATCGCATCGGCACGGCGCAACAACGACGACCACTTGATGTGCGTATTGCACAACACGCAGGGGTTGGGCGTGCGACCCGCCATGTATTCTTCGACAAAATTATTGATGACGTAGTCGCCAAAATCCTCTCGAATGTCCACGATAAAATGATGAAAACCGAGGCGAACGGCAACCGCCCGCGCATCGTTGATGGAATCGAGACTGCAACAGCCTGTCTCTTTTTTGGAGCCGCCCGAGTTGGCATAATCCCATGTTTTCATGGTGATGCCGACGACTTCGTAGCCTTCGTTGTGTAGCATCATGGCGGTGGCGGTCGAATCAATTCCACCTGACATTGCTACTAAAACTCGCCCTTTTTTACTCATTTTTTGAAAAAATAGTGAAAGAAATTGAAAAACGGTTTGCGAATCCTGCAAAATTTAGGAGAATCTGTGACAGAAACATTCATCATCGAACCGTCTCAACAACTTTTGGAAAAAAGAAAAAACCACCACTGAAAACCGAGCTTCGTGTCGGAAATGCGTCGGAAAATGGCTTTTTAATTCAACACGCGAAGTTGGAAAGACTTGCTGAGAAAAAAGTGCTACTTTCAGAATCTGAGAAATTTTGCGAGTTTTAATACATTTTTGAAAAAGAAAAAAAAATTCAAAAACTGGCGCAAAGATACAACTTTTTTGTGCTGAAAAAAGCCCCCCCCCAGTATATTTCCGTTTTTTGACCTTAAAAATACCTTTTGCAATCTTGGGTTTGCTTGGAAAAGAGACGATTAAAAAAATATCAACACCAAACCTGAAAAACGGATTTTTTTGAAAACAAAATTTTTTTTTAAATGAAAAATTGTACTTTTGCATCGTATAATCAGTAATGCATTGAGGCATTTGTATTTTTTGTATTTTAAAAAAGCAATATGACAATTTTTGAAGCATTGCCCGATACGTCGCGGGTTTGGGTCTATCAGAGTTCGCGCCCGTTTTCGGAACGAGAAACGGCGGTGCTGAACAGTCAATTGGCTGCATTTGCAAGGCAATGGACGGCGCACAACCACGCATTGCAAGCGCAAGCGCAAGTCGTGCGACAGCAATTTGTCGTGTTGGCGGTGGACGAATCGCAGGCAGGCGCAAGCGGCTGTTCGATTGACAAATCGGTGCATTTCCTCGAATCTTTGGAACAACAATTTGGCGTTTCGCTCTTCGACCGCCTTCGTTTGGCGTATTTAGACGCATCGGGCGAGGTCGTTTTTTGCTCAAAAACCGATTTTTTGACCGAATATACTGGGGGGGGGGTCTCTGACGTGACTTTTGTGTTCGACAACATGGTTTCTTCGCTCGGCGAGTTGCGCAGCGCGTGGCTCAAGCCCTTGCGCGAGTCGTGGCATTGGCGATTTTTGGGATTACATAAAAACGCAATTTGATGGAAACCAGCGAATTGATTAAAAAAGTTCGGAAAATCGAAATCAAAACACGCGGTTTGTCCGCCAATGTTTTTTCGGGCGAATACCATTCGGCGTTCAAGGGACGCGGCATGTCGTTTAGCGAAGTTCGGGCGTATCAATATGGCGACGATGTACGAAATATTGATTGGAATGTCACCGCACGCTCCACACAACCTTTCGTAAAAGTGTTTGAAGAAGAAAGAGAATTGTGTGTAATGTTGGTGGTTGATGTCAGTAAATCGTCTTATTTTGGTACAATTGGGCAGTTTAAAAACGAAATGATGACCGAAATTGCAGCAACTTTGGCATTTTCGGCGATTCAAAACAACGACAAAGTGGGCGTTATTTTTTTTAGCGACCGCATAGAATCTTACATTCCGCCCAAAAAAGGGCGTTCGCATATTTTGCGAATTATCCGAAATTTGCTAAATTTCCAACCCGAAAGCAACGGAACCAATGTGGCTCGCGCCCTCGAATATCTGGGAAATGTGCAGAAAAAACGGGCAATTTGTTTCTTGATTTCCGATTTTCAGACCGCCAATTACGATGCGGCGGTGCAAATTTCGGCGCGCAAACACGACTTGGTGGGCATTAAAATCAACGACCCACGCGATGCAGATTTACCGTCGGTGGGCTTGTTTCGTGCGCTCGATTCCGAAACGGGACGGCGCATTTGGGTGGACACCGACAATCAGGAAACGCGAAAAACGTATGCTGAATTTTATAAAAAACAAGAAGATTTTTTTCATCAAACCTTCGTGCGATGCGGGGCAGATACGATTGGCATTAAGACGAATCAAAATTTTGCCGATGCGTTGCTCAAATTTTTCAAACAACGACGCAAGTAATTTCAATATTTTTAGAAAAATTTTTAGTATAAATTTCTATAAAATGAAAAATATAATTTCAATAATTTTTATTTTTATTGGTTCAAATATTGCATTTTCGCAAAATTATCAATTTGGCATCAAAGGTGGTCCTTCGATGGGGACGCAATCTTGGAACGGCGGCGGCGCGTCCACGAACAGCCAATTGTGGGCTTACAACACGTCCGTTTTTGTAGAATCGGGCGACGTGGACGTAAAATCGCGGCTCTATGCCCAATTGGGTTGGCACGTGCGCGGGAGTGCGACGCGCTTCAACCGCACGGCGGGCTACACGACGACGGGCGAATTGGTCGAAATTCCAAGCTCAAAACTCGAATATCGGTTCAATAATTTGTCGCTCGAAATTGGCGCACGACGAAATGGCATAAAAAATAACAGCAATTCACATATTTATTATTTGGTGGGCATTCGCGCAGATTACACCATTTCGACCAATTTGGCGAAAGAAGGTTCGAGTTATTATTATTTCAGCGCGATGCAAGATGCTTATGTTAGAAAATTTAATTATGGTTTGACGATTGGAGGCGGCTACGATTTCAGATTAAATGACATGATTGGCGGTTTTTTGGAGTTGACGATTATGCCCGATTTGTCGAAACAATATTATACGCCGCCGTCGCCTCGCGTGTGGGACCCGTTCAATCGGCAATATTACAGCGTCGGCGAACAAAGCATTAAAAATACGACCATCGAATTGTCGTTGGGTTTCCGTTTTTTAAGAAAAATTGAATATGTGGATTAAACGGTGAAAAAATAGCCCCCCCCCAGTATTGTCCCCCCCCAGCCCCTCCGAAGGGAGGGAGTTTTTTTAAAAAAAAATAGTTTTCATCATATTATAAACAAATGATTCGGGAAGAATTTCCTTTAGAAGGTTCAAGTTACGAAGGCGGAAAAAGTGACGGCTGGCAATATCAAGTAGCGTTTTCAGGCACTAATTTGCAGGCGAGTTATGACATGTTGCGCGATTTTTTGCGGCAAGAAGGTTACGAAGACGTGCCGTTGCCGCTGCACGCGACCGATTTGTTGTTGTTTCGTTTGCCTACAAAACGAGGGCAAATTTTGTTGTTTGGCGACAACGGTTATGTTCATAATCCAATAAAAATTTTGTTCAAATCCGATGAATCCAAGCCAAAAACCTTGATTTTGTGTATTTTCAATGAGCAAACTCCGCAACATTTGTTGAAATTTCACAATAAATTGACCTAAAAAAAATGTTTAAACTGGCTTTTAAAAAAAACCAATTTAAACATTTTTTAATTTCCTTCAATAGATAAAAAGTAGCATTTAAAATACAGAAAGCCATGCTTTTTGTTGCGTCGTGCGCATGCGGACGAGGTAAAAACCACTTGATAAATGCGCCTCCGAAAGCTGGATTTGAGCAACAGGCTGCTCCAAATATTTTTGAAAAACAAGCCTTCCCGCAAGGTCAAACATGTCGAGCCAATCTCCTTTTTCAGAAGACATTTTGAGGTTCAAAACACCATTTGAAGACAACTGATTTGGGAAAATGACGAAGCTATTTTCTTCGGCAATTGCCGCTACGCTGTGCGTTTTTGAATACGAAAACTTTCCATTATTATCAATTTGTTTAATTCGATAATAGCTCAATGCTGACGTGGCATTTTTATCCCAAAACTGATAATATTGTGGTTGCGCGCTGTTACCGACGGCTTTTATTTTTCCGATTTCCTTGAAATTTTGTCCACTT
>JBJOPA010000246.1:0-4627 GCA_046051005.1 Bacteroidota bacterium | reverse complement strand
TCGGAACTTTGAAACTCCCCAAGTGATTGCTGTCTTTTGTGATGGCAAATCGCCCTTCGTCGCGGTTCGTTTTTCCGTCGAAAAGCCCTACATTTTTAAATTCGTCGCCCGTAAAATCGGGTGAAAAATGGCAATCAAAACATTTTCCTTTTATCATAAAAACCTTTCTTCCTCGAATTTGGGCGGCGGTCATGGCATTTGAATCGCCGTTTACCCACAAATCTGCCGCCGCGTCGCCCGGACTTTCGAGGCTTCGGAGATACGTTGCCAACGCATCGGCGAGGAGATTAGAATCAGGTTTTTGGTTATATATTTTTTTAAACCATTTTGAATAATTTAAATCTATTCGCAATCTTTTGACGGCTTGCGCGACGGGCAAATTCATTTCTTTGGCATCTCGAATCGGGTGGAGGGTTTGTTCTTCGAGCGTTTCGGCGCGTCCGTCGTAGAAAAAAATGCGTCTTGCCGCCATGTTCATGCACGAGGGCGCGTTGCGTGCGCCCAACGTGCCTGCCACGCCGTTACTCAATGTGGCGGTGTCGGCAAAAGCGAAGGCGGGCAAATGGCAAGAAGCACAACTAATGGTTTGGTCGGCAGACAAAATGGGGTCAAAAAATAGTTTTTCGCCCAATTGTTGGCTGTTTTCGGGTTCGGGCGCAGCAAAAAATCCCAAACTCAACACCGCCGCAAAACTCATGGTTATGAAAATATATTTTTTCAAATCATTTTTATTTAACTGCAAAAATGCGATTTTTTTTTCAAAAAATATCCTACTTCCCCCTTTCGGGGGGATTTATACTGGGGGGGGGCTTTTTTTTACTTCAATTGCCGCAAATAAAGTTGAATCGTATTGTGCAAACCAAAATATAAAGCGTCCGAAACAAGCGCGTGACCAATGCTGACTTCCAACAAAGTGGGCAAATGTTGCCGATAGAAACGCAAATTATCGAGGTTCAAATCGTGACCTGCGTTGATGCCGATGCCCAATTTGTCTGCCATCGTTGCGGCTTCGATGTGCGGTTCGATGGCGCGTTGCGGATTGGTTTCAAATTCTTTTGCAAAAATGCCTGTATAAATTTCGATGCGGTCGGCACCAATTTGATGCGCCAATTGAACGGCTTTTGGGTCGGGGTCAACGAAAAGAGACGTTCTGATGTTGGCGGCTTTGAGTTCGGCAAGGATTTCTTGCAGCCAATTGCCGTCTTTTTCGATGTTCCAACCATGGTCGGACGTGAGCTGATTGGGGTCGTCGGGGACAAGCGTGGCTTGGTGCGGCTTGTTTTGCAAGACCAAATCAAGGAAACGGCGGTCGGGATAGCCCTCGATATTAAATTCAGTGGTGACTAATTTTTTGAGCGGCGCAATGTCGGCATGTCGAATGTGGCGTTCGTCGGGTCGCGGGTGAACGGTGATGCCTTCGGCTCCAAATCGTTCACAATCGGCAGCAACTTTGAACAAATCGGGCATATTTCCGCCGCGAGAATTGCGTAAAACGGCAATTTTATTGATGTTTACACTCAATCGTGTCATCGTTTTTTGAAGATTTTAAGGTTGAAAAAAATCAAAATCTGGTAAATTTTTCAAATCAGGTGAAACCACTTTTCGCCGCGCTTCAACGGATTTCATCAAATCGAGTGAATAAAATTCTAAAAAAGAATTTCTTTTTACAAGCGATTCGTCGAACATTAATTCGTCTATCGTCGTTTCGTCAAAACTAAATTTGTTGATTCGCTCGCAAAACTGTTTGAGTTGCAGGAGCCAATAAAAAGTCATGGTTTCGTGATAGCCCGTTTGGTCGCTGTTGATGGTTCCGACGGATTGGTTGAATTGTCGAATCGTTTGTCGCATTTCGGTCAACGCATTCGATTTAAATTCTATAAAATGCCACAAACCGACGATAAGATGCACTTCGTGCGTCCATTCATCGCGGTCTAAATTTCCTTCGCGCACGCGACGGACGTAATCCAAACCTTGTTCGGTGGAAATGAGATACATTTTTTAGCTTTTTTTGTAATTTTCCATCGTCGGGTCGTCAATGTCGCGCCAATTGGTGCTGCCCAAAATTGCCAATACCAAACCGACCACGACCATCATGATTTTGGTGATGAAACCGACAAGCGGACTGGTGTCAATGAAGGCGAGGAACGACAATTTTACGCCCGTCATGCTCAACGCCAACGATGTGCCGCCCAAAATGACCAAAATGAACCCCATCAAGGTGAATTTCCAATTTTTCATATTATTTTTTAACGATTTTTAACGTATTTTTTTTGTATTTCTAACAACATTTTGTCAGTCAAAAGGTTCGCAAAGGTATTATTTTTTGTCACGTTTGGGGGCATTTTTCGGTAAAAAAACCAGTAAGAGGAGAGATTACCCCAAAAAATGGGTTGGATACTGGGGGGGGGCTTTTTTTTATCGAAAAATGACTTTTTAGACTCAAAAAAGAAACTATATTTGTTTTTTATTTTCAAAATCTCCCTAAAATTTTTCCTAATTTTTTTTCCTAAAATCTTTTCAAAAAAAATATAAAAACACTTTTTGATGAAAAAATATTTCTATTTAATTTTATTTATTGGATTATGGAGTTGTGCCAACAAAACGCTTCAATCGCTTGAACCTGTCAAAATTTCGTTTGTCGGCTACGAATGGTTGGGCGATTTGTACCGCCCCAGTCGCACGGTACGCGACAGCATTTTTGAGAAAAAAGGCAATCAAATGGGCGCGTGGTTCTATTCAAATATCGAAAATCATCAAGCCGCCCTTACCGCTTGGGACGCGGGTCGGACGGACACGGTTCGCGGACTTACGCCCGAAGAATCGGCACTTTTTGCAACGTATAGTGCTTTCGATGCCCATAAATTCATTGTTCAAGAAGCGCGAAACCATGAAATTTTGATTGTCAATGAAGCGCATCATGTGGCGCAACATCGGGTTTTTGTCACCGATTTGTTGCGAGATTTGTACAGAGAAGGCTATCGGCACATTGGATTTGAGACGTTGATGAGCGATTTTTCGGCAGATTCGACGCTCAATGCGCGTAAATTTCCAACACTTCAAAGCGGTGTTTACAGTTCAGAACCGCAATTTGCCAACCTCGTGCGCACGGCGTTGCGACTGGGTTTCACGGTTTTTAGCTACGAATCCAAAGAAGCGGGACAAGGACTTGGACCGCGAGACCGTGAAATTGCACAAGCCAAAAACATTCAAAATTTTCTTGAAAATCGCGCAAAAGAAGGCAAAACGCTCATTTATTGCGGCGGCGCACATGCCACCGAAGGCGAAATGGGCGGAAAATGGGAAAAAGCAATGGTGCAACGTCTCAAAGATTTGTTGAAAATTGACGCACTCACGGTCAATCAATCCAACTATTCAGAACGCAGCAAAAAGCAATTTGAAAATAAATATTATCAAGCCGTTGAACCGAAAAATCCGACCGTTTTTATTGACGAAAAAGGACAATCTTTTGGCGAAAAATCGGGCAATACTTGGCATGACATCTACGTTTTTCACCCGCGTACGCGCACGACCGACCGACCGCAATGGCTGGTTTTTGGAAATCGAAAAAAGGTGAAAATAGAACTTAATGCAACAGAAATCAAATATCCATGTCTTGTGTTGGCTTATAAAATGGACGAATTTAACGCCATTTCGCAGCCCGTTCCATACGATATTCAAGAAGTTTTAGAACCTGAAAATGGCGCAACATTGGTCTTGGAAAAAGGCGTTTATCAAATGATAATTGTCAACGCCGACGGAAAAAAGGTGAAAAAGAAAATGCGATTTTAGAATTTTTTTTTAAAGAAATTATAAAAAATATTTATAAAAAAAAAAAACAGCACAACTTGACAAAATGAATCAAGTTATGCTGTTTTTTTATGCTTAAAAACTTATATTTTTAACCGACAAAACGTTTCAAAACAACGCTCGTATTGTGTCCACCGAAACCAAAACCGTTGCTCAACACTACGTCTAATTTACGCGATTGCGCTTCGTTGAACGTGAGATTGAGTCGTGCGTCCATTGCTGGGTCGTCTGTAAAATGGTTGATGGTAGGCGGCACAAAATTGTGTTGCATTGCCAAAATGCCTGCCACCGCTTCGACTGCGCCCGCCGCGCCGAGCAAATGCCCCGTCATGGATTTGGTAGAACTGATGTTGAGTTTGTAGGCATGTTCGCCAAAAACGCCAAGAATTGCTTTGGTTTCTGCTACGTCGCCGAGTGGGGTAGAAGTGCCGTGAACGTTGACATAATCAATATCTTCAATGTTCATTTGGGCATCTTTCAAGGCAAGTTGCATACATTTGATAACGCCCGTTCCGTCTGGATGCGGTGCGGTCATGTGGTAAGCGTCGCAATTCATGGCTCCGCCTGCCAATTCGCAGATGATATTTGCGCCTCGTGCGCGTGCGTGTTCGAGTTCTTCGAGAATCAAAATAGCACCGCCTTCGCCCAATACGAATCCGTCGCGGTCTTTGTCAAATGGGCGCGATGCGCTTTTTGGGTCGTCGTTGCGGGTACTCATAGCGTGCATGGCGGTAAATCCGCCGACCGCCGTTGCGGTGATGGTGGCTTCGGAACCGCCCGAAATCATTACGTCTGCGCGTCCGAATCGAATTTGGTCGGC
>JBJOPA010000245.1:0-8275 GCA_046051005.1 Bacteroidota bacterium | reverse complement strand
TTGGGTGTTCATGTTTCAGAAAGGGGCTTTCGTACAATGAAAAGGCACTTTCGTAAAGTTTCCGAAATAGTAAGACTATCTTGTTCTACCTTTGCATCAAGAAAATAACAAACTTTCTATCATATAGTTTTTTTTAATTCAAATTTATAATTCTAACATTTTAATCTCAAAAAACTGAATGAAAACCAATAAAAAAAAATCTCCCTTCAATGCAAATTGACTGGGAGATTTTTGCTGTTAAGCGGTTTTAAAGTAGCATGTCTAACATTTCAAAAATATCTTGATTTCCGCGCTGCATTTTTTGCTGTTCTGTAAATTCTTTAATCATTTCTTTCAATTTTTTTGGGTCTTGTTCCAGTTCTGTCATATCCCTTTTAAACGCGCCCGCTTTGAATTTTAATCGCACCACTTCGTCATCAACCATTTTTTGAGAACGCTTGTTGCTGTTATCTAAAAATCTCATATATCTTAATTGAACGATGCCTTCTGGCTCTCGAAGCACTTCCAATTCTATTTTCAGCTTCATGGCTTGTTCTTCTAATATGACGATAAAACTTTTTAATTTTTCATCTGCCATTTTATTGATTTCGCCTTGTTTGATTTGCGAAAATTCTAGCTGCAACCGCAAGAGTTCTACCAAATCTTGTGCTTCTTTTGCCGCCGTGATGCGCTGCATGATGCCGTTTCGGTGTTCCCGTTCTGCGTCGTCGCGGGCGAGGTCGGGGTGAAAATCTTTCGCCAACGAAGTATAAATTTCTTTTATGGATTGTTTTATATTTTTTTCTTCTTGGGCTTCTGCCGCTTCTTTTTCGAGTTCTTTCTTGCTTTTTTTACGATTTTTTTCTTTTTCCTGATGCGAGTCGAATGCTTTTTTCTGCATGTCGCCCATTTGTTGCATCAAATCGGCATAAAATTCGGGCGTTCCCATTTTGCTGAAATCAATATTGAAATTATCCGCAATTTCATCACCCATTTCATGGCGCATCATATTTCGCAACATGTTCATTTGTTGCGTTTGCATATCTTTCATCATTTCATCGAAATCGTCGCCGCTATATTTTTGATAAATCGCTTTTACGGCGGCGATTGTCTCGGGCGCAATGTTTTCAATGCTGTCTTTATTGCCCAAAACATCGCCTGCGTGTGTCTCCATTACACCCTCCACCGTTTTGCGTTGCAATTTTGACAACTTGTTGCTTTCAATCGCGTTGTCCATTTTTTGCAACCACTCGATGCGCACACTGGCGAGTTCCATGTCCATTGGCAACAAATGTTCTGCTACATAACTGCGTGTAAAATTCAAATTATCGTGAGCGATTTCAATATTTTTTTTAAATTTTTCAATCTTTTCGACCAATTTGTTAAACTTGATTTGAAGTTTAGACAACGCTTTTTTCTCCGTCTGAATGCTGATGACTGCCTTCATATTTTCTATTTTTTTAAAATGTTACGTTAATTTTGCTTTCTCAATTTTTTACTTACGACTTTTCCTAAAAAAAAGATTCATTTTGACTTTTTTATTTATCACTTCCTCCTTTTGGGGGGCTTTATACTGGGGGGGGCATTTTTTTACTACAAATCTTTATTTTGCAAATATTCTTCCATCACGTAGGCGACTCCGCGCAACGGGATTCGCAACCATTCTGGGCGGGCGTTCATTTCGTAGCCCACTTCGTAAATGGCTTTTTCGAGCATGTACGTTCGCAACAAAGTTTGTTGCGCCACGTCGTCGGGCGGCAAAAACGATGCGCCCGCCGCACGGTCGAGATACGCCGTCAAATAGACTTGACTGACATAGTGATACCATTGCAATGCCCATGATTCGAGCATGGGAAGGTCTTCTTTTCTGTAATTTTTATTCAACAACAACTGCCCATAAGCGGCGTAATGCAAGGAACGCATCATGCCCGCCACGTCTTTGAACGGCGTTTTTTTGAGCCGTCGTTCGGAAATCGTAAGCAACGGTTCGCCCTCAAAATCAATGATAAAAAAGTCTTTTCCATCAAACAAAACTTGTCCCAAATGATAGTCGCCATGAATCCGAGTTTTGGTGGCTTCTATTTTTTGTTTAAAAATTTCTTCAAAACATTGCAGGATTTGGGGTTGCATGTCCAAAATATCGGTGGCTTCTTTCGCAATTTGGGGCGCAAAAGTCGAGATTTTATGTTGCAAAGCATCAAACTTTTCAGCGACCAATTTTCGATGTCCCGAATAGATGGAACGTTGATAATGTTTCGTAAATTTTTCGGGCGCGAAGTCAGGATTTTCTGTATCGAGACCCAATGCGATGTGCATTTCGGCAGTGCGTTGCGCCAACAAAACGGTGCGTTCGTAGGTGACAGAGCCAATCAATTTCTGCACCACCGTCGGAATATCGTCGAAATAGAGGCGCGATTTGCGCACCAATGGCGGCGGCACAACGGCTTTGGTCATTTTTTCCAACACGCCTTCGTAGTAGCGCGAAACGGCTTCCAACGTTGCCGTCCATGCCTCTCCTTGATTCGGAATTTTGTTTTGCAACAACCCTAAAATGGTAAAAGTTTTAGACTCGTGGTCGTAATATTCGATGCCGCCGCCGTAGCGTGGCGAGTTTTCAAAATTCGTTTTTTCGGACAAATAACGCACCAATTCCAAGTCTGGATTGACATCTGTATCCAATTTTCTATAAATTTTAAAGAAAAAAGCATCGTTGTAAATGACCGATGTGTTGGATTGCTCGGCTTTCAAGATTTCGGATTCGATGGTTTTGGTTTCAAATTGTTGTACAATTTTTCCGACATCGAACTGCAAAATTCCGCCGCTCGTGTGCGCGTGATGATTGCCTTTGATGGCGGTAAAAATGTGGTTTCGGAACGAATCCAAAAACAGCGCGTCCATCAAAATGCCTTCTTGTGTGGGCGTTTTGAAATAACAAATCACGGCTTGCGAAAAGTTTTTCAGATAATTCAAAATTTGGGTCGTATCGGTGACAAATGCAAGCGGCAACGAATACGTTTCGGGTATTCCGTCGGTGTATCGAACGTCAATTTGCGCAAAAAACACATTTTCAAGCCCCCCCCCAGTATGTACGTCAATTTTTGGGTATTTTTCTATTTCCAACGACACCAACGCCCTTGATTTGCCCGAAAACCAACGGCAAGCCTTCATGTAACTCGGCAAAGCGGTGCGCAAAAATCGGCGTTTCGACGAATAATGGGTAAAGAAAATATCCCATTCGACTTCACTTTCAATTTGCACCAATGCTTCGCGGGCAATTGGTTTTTCTGCGTCTTCATCGTCGGATTGTTCCAACAACAACCAATAGTAGCTGTATGGCGCGAGGGTCAAGACATAAGGTTGTTTTGTAATTTCAAAAAATTTATTTTGGCTAAAAATCTCAATGGGTTCTTTGCCTACATAATTTTTCAATCGCAGCCCTGCGGCTTGGGTGTATTTCGACAAATTGGCGACGCACAAAATGGTTTCGCCCTTGTAGGTGCGCGTGAACGCCAATACTTTTGAATTGCCTGTATTCAAAAATTGAATGTCGCCGTGACTAAATGCTTTGAGGCGTTTGCGCATGGCGATTAAGTTTTTTGTCCACCACAACAAAGAACTTGTATTTTTAGATTGATTTTCAACATTAATGGTTTCGTAGCGATACTGGGGGTCGCGTATGATGGGCAAAAACAATTTTTGCGGATTGGCGGCAGAAAACCCTGCGTTTCGGTCGTCGCTCCATTGCATGGGCGTTCGGATTCCGTTTCGGTCGCCGAGATAGATGTTGTCGCCCATTCCAATTTCGTCGCCGTAATAGATGACGGGCGTTCCTGGCAGCGAAAACAGCAAGGCATTGAGGAGTTCAATTTTTCGGCGGTCGTTGCCCAAAAGCGGAGCCAAACGTCGGCGAATGCCTTCATTGAGCTTGGCGTTGTGGTCTTGGGCGAACATTTTGTAGAGGTAATCGCGTTCTTCTTCGGTCACCATCGAGAGCGTGAGGTCGTCGTGATTGCGCAAAAATAAAGCCCATTGCCCGTTGTCAGAAATGGGTGGCGTTTGCTCCATGATGTCTTTTATGGCAAATGAATCTTCGGTTTGCAGTGCCATATAAAAGCGTGGCATCAAGGGGAAATGAAAATTCATGTGGCATTCGTCGCCATCGCCAAAGTAGGCGGCAGCATCTTCGGGCCACTGATTGGAGTCGGCAATGAGAATTTTTTCGGGAAAATTTTCGTCAATATATTTACGAAGTCGGCGCAAGAAGGCGTGACCTTCGGGCAGGTTTTCGCAATTGGTTCCTTCTTTTTTATAGAGATACGACACGCCGCGCAAGCAAAATCCGTCCACACCGACATCGCCGAACCAAAAATCTATAATTTTTCTAATTTCTTCTCTGACGGCATCGTTTTCGTAGTTCAAATCGGCTTGATGGCTGAAAAAACGGTGAAAATAGTAGGCTTTGGCTTCGTTGTCCCACGTCCAATTGGATTGTTCGTAGTCGGAAAAGAAAATGGAAGCCTCCGAAAATCGGTCGGGCGTGTCAGACCAGAGGTAATAATTTCGTTCGGGCGAGCCTTCGGGAGCGCGTCGTGCGCGTTGAAACCATTCGTGTCTGGTGGAGGTGTGATTGAGCATGAGGTCAATCACAACGCGCATACCGCGTCGGTGTGTTTCGTCGAGGAACGTCCGAAAATGTTCGAGGGTTCCTAAATCGGGTAATATTTTTTGATAGTCCGCTACATCGTATCCGTCGTCTTTGAGCGGCGAATCGTAGAAGGGCATGAGTGCGATGCAATTGATGCCCAAGTCTTCGAGATAATCCAATTTTTGGCGCAATCCGTTGATGTCGCCGATTCCATTGTGGTCGGCATCATAAAAAGATTTGATATTTAGGAAGTAAATAATCGCGTCTTTAATCCAAGCGGTAGGGTTTTGTCCGATAATCATAAATTCAATTTTTCCGATATTAAATTTTCAAAGGCTAAAATTATTTCTTTTCTACAAAACGCCGCACATTTGACCTAAAAAAATAAAAAATGTTCAAAAAAAAATGATTTTTTTGGGTTGGATACTGGGGGGTGACTATTTTTCGTTTAAAAGTTTTTTGGGGAAAATTATAAAATATGAATTGATGATTCTTTTATGAAAAAAAAGATTATTTGGGCTTTAAGCCTTTTGTCTATTGCGGGCATTTTGGGCTTTTTGATGTTTTATTATGTCGCGTTTTCAAATGCTACGCACTATTTTTTATTGAGTACAGCCGAAAGAGAAACGTTTCATCGCTTGCAAGAACATTATGCCTATTTAGATGTAAGGTTTACACCCATTCCTGAACCAAATCAACAAGGAGATTTTGTTGTATATTTGGAAACGCATGTAGATAAGTTTAATTTAGAAATGATAAAAGAAAACTATTTGGATAGTATCGCCACACATTGCAACGACGAAGTACAAAAAGTAATGTCAAATAAGCAAAATTATGAAACGGTATCGGTATGTTTCCGTACGTTTGAAGCAATCGGGACTAGTGGGAAATCCTGTTTTGAAAAAGAATTTGTTTTTAAAATAAAGCCATAACTCTTCCACAGGCGTTTATTAAAAATAAAAAAACCTATTTTGAGATATGAAACGATTCGTTTTTTGCGTGTATTTTTCTCTATTTTTGCTTGCTTGCCCACATTCTCCGATAGGAAAAGTCGTGGGAAGCCTTCAAGCGTTTGATAGAAAAGTTTACGACTACCATTTTCGTCCTTCATCACCGATTGATTGGTTAAATGATACTGCATTAACAAAAACAATTGGATTGTTGACGATTAGGAATCAATCATCGGATACGATTTGGATTCCCGCAAGGAAAACAGAGGTAGGGCTATTTTTTTATTTTAGTATTCAATATTTTAGTAGATATGGAGGACCTTCCATATCTACCCGCGAATGGCAAGTTGAGGCGATGGCAGAAGGTAGCATGGATACGCTGTGTGGCATCATTCCAAAGGCTGAAGGTGTGTTTTTAACTATTTTACCAACAGCAATTGTGGATAGACAAAGACGCGTGCTTTATTTATATCAAAAAAAGAAGAGTGAATGGTCTTCTGTTGATAGCCTTTTTGTTCCGTATGCGCGAGAAACGGTCTATTATAAATGAAGTAATATTGCCTATGTTTTTCTCAAAAAACGCCGTTGATACTGGGGGGGGGGCATTTTTGCGCCATTGAAAGCCGTAGCAAAGGCGGTACACACCCTCTAATTCATCATACTATTTTTTGGTGATTAAAGAAATATCAGAAAAAAAAAGAGATACAAAAACAAAGATTTTTGCTTTAAACGCGCTCTAAAAAAAATCCACCTGCAAAACGCGGGCGGATTTTTTCAAAGAAGATGGAGAGAAAATGGTTAGAAATGTTTATTTTCCATTTCGGAGCCACCCCCCCAGTATGGTTGTCTGTTTTTCCTTAAAAAAACATTTTTTTTAAAGTCGTGGATCCACTTCTTCGCTTTCTAATGCCAAAACGCTGAAAACGGATTCGTGCGTGCGACGCAACGGATCCTGACGGACAAAACGCTCCAAACCCTCAACGCCCAACGCAAATTCGCGGAGTGCTAAGGATTGTTTTTTGGAAAGTCCCCGTTTTTTCAAGCGTTCCAAATTGTGGGGCGCATCGTATTCGGGTCCGTAAATAATTCGCAAATATTCGCTTCCACGACATTTTACCGCAGGCTGAATGATGCCTTCGCCTTGATAAGCCACAAAATCATAAGGTTTTACGACCATGCCTTCGCCGCCCTTTTGGGTCAGTTCGAGCCACCAATTTATGGCAGTTTCGACCGAACTGGAGTCTTCAAAATCCACAATTTTATAAGGCGTTTTCATCAACAATTGTTCATCGCCATTACAAATATGAGCAATGGTTTGCATGTGCCAAGCATGATTTTTGTTGACATGCACCTGCCCTTCGGTCGCCAAAATGTGAAACGGCGCGAGTTTGTAATCGTCCACGCTATTCACTTCCCAACAATAATTTTGATAGGCTTTTACATATTTTTGAATCGAATTTTCTTTCGCCTCAAATTTTTCGAGAAAATCGGTCGCACCGCCTACGCCGCGCTCGGTTGCGGCGCGAAGGGCAACCGTCACTTCGGGCAACGCCGCGCCTGCTGCCGCACCAACGGCGGCATATTGGTCTCGAATCAAGGATTGCGCTTTTGCCGACCAAGGCATCAACTCGGCATCGAGACAAACCCAATCGGTTTGCAGATTTTCCCAAAAATCGGTGCGCGTCAAAGCGGCTTCGATTCTTTCTAAAAATTGTTTTTCTAAAACGGGGTCGTTAAAAAAGTTGCGTCCCGTGCGCGTGTAGCAAATGCCGATGCCTTCGTTTTGAATGCCAAATCGCCGTGCCGCCGTCGCTTCGTCCTTGCAAATGACCACAATTGCCCGCGAACCCATGTGTTTTTCTTCACAAATAACTTTTTGAATACCTCTCGATTTATAGTAATGTAAGGCTTCGGCGGGGTGTTCCAAAAAGTCGGGTAATGCCGATGTTTCGCAAGGCGACATCGTGGGCGGCAAGTACATCAACCATTTTGGATTGACGGCAAAACGGCTCATAATTTCGAGCGCGGCAATGCTATTTTCTTCTCGAATCGTCAAATTGGGTCGCAAGCGCGTTTGCACGAGGCGTTTTCCAATCACGTCTTCGATATTCAACATGTCGTCGTCGTCTAGCTGGGCGTTTACGCCTTTTTTCTGCTCATAATCAATCGGGCGAACGGGAACGCAATAAATTTCCTTCGCAGGAACCGACACCAACTCCGATTCGGGATAGCGCAACGCCGTGAGTTTGCCGCCAAAAACGCAACCCGTGTCAATATCAATCGTATTGTTGAGCCATTCGGCTTCGGGTACTGGGGTGTGTCCGAAAACGACTTTTGCCTTGCCGCGATATTCTTTCGCCCAATTGTAGCGGACGGGCAAGCCAAATTCATCAATTTCGCCCGTCGTTTCGCCATAAACGCAAAATTCTCTGACCGCGCCCGAACTTCTGCCCTGCATTTCCTCGCGTAAGCCCGCGTGCGAAACCACCAGTTTTCCGTCGTCAAAAACAAAATGACTCGTGAGTTGATATAAAAATTGTTCGAGTTGTTTTTTGAACTCGTCGGTTTCAGATTCCAGTTGCGCGACGGTGATTTCTAAACCGTGTTTCAACAACACATTTTTACCCGATAAATATTTTTGTAACTTCAAATCATGGTTGCCGGGAACGCAAAATGCTACGCCACTATTGACCATGCTCAT
>JBJOPA010000244.1:0-7758 GCA_046051005.1 Bacteroidota bacterium | reverse complement strand
CATAAAATGATGGATTTAAATGGTTTTCCTTAAAAAAAACGGTTCACGCAGGCGCGCAAACCGTTTTTTTTAATGAAATTATTTATTTTTTAGACAAAAAAAGTTGACTTTATGACGCATTATGTTGAACATCAGCTTGCGGCGTTTCATGTGCAGCTTCCATGACGGCTTCAACAGGTTCGGATACTGGGGGGGTCGTTATTTCAGCGATTTTCTTCGCAATTTTTCGAGCAGCGCGGCTCGGATTTTTCCAAAAATCGTATGTCCAAACGTCAATAAATTCAATATTTTTTTCTTTCAATTGCTTCCCAATAGCAACTTCTCGCTCGGCATTAAAGAATTTGTTATTGCCAAAACGTCCATCAAAACGCAGCGCGATTTTTTGAATTTGATTTTTTTCATCTTCATAATGCACGACAACTGGTGCTTTTATATTTTGTAAAATCTTTTCATTCAACACAACATCGGTTTCAGCAATTCCTTCATGCGCAAGCGCGGCGGCGAGTTGAACCGCAAATTGCGAAGCCTCGACATTTCGCGGCTGCCAATAATCGGCGCGCAGCGACTGGATATTACTGAAAAATGCTTCATCAATGCCTTCAATATCGGTTCGGTCTTTCGCCTTTGAAATATTTTGAAGAAACAACAACGAACTTGCCAACAAATGCAAAGGCGAATTGTAGGTTTCGTTGTCCGAAATGAACTGCAACGTCATGTCACTCATCGAATTTATCCAAACCAATTGCTGCGAAAATGCGTTGAGCAACAACCGCAAATCGGTAGATTTCAAATCAAGCGCGTGTTCGGCTTGCGAAAACGTGCCGCCCACGATGAGGATGTCAAAACGCTGTCCATCAAGTTCCGAAATGTCGAAAATTGCCAGATTTCCATTGTTTTGCAAGCGTTCAATTTTGTCAGAATCGGTCATTTTCTTTTGCACGATTTGCAAAAAATGGCTGCCAATTCTATTTCGTTGCTCAGTGGTGAAAGTAACAATGCCAATTTTAGGATACAATCGCGTGGTTGGATTGGCTTCAATTTGCGCAACGGCAGCTACAATTTCTAGAATTTCAGCACGATTTTCGCGGCGACTCGGCTCATATTCACCCGATTTTACGTTTATAATTTTCAAAAAATCAAGCAAATAAGCAGGACTTTCGCCTTCCAAAATCATATCTGGATAGAAAAGATTGTGTTGAAAAGCAGCCAACGGCGCAATAGAACTTTTATAGATATGATTTAGATTTACTTCCTTCGCACCCTGTTTTCTGAACCAAGTCACCAAATTATCTGCATTCGGATTGTCGAAAACGGAGCGTTCGGCGAGCGCGATATTTCGGTCATTTCGATGCGTCAAATTGCCCAACGAAGCGTCCAAATGCTGCGCATTTTCAAAAATAGTAACGTTAAACACCTTGTTTTCAGCCGTTTCGAGGCTCAAAATGGCGCGATATACTGGGGGGGGCATCAACAAAACAGGAAAAAACTCGGTCAATGGATTCAAGCCATTTTCCAGAATTTGGAGCAATGTTTTGTCGTCCGATTCGTGTTTTTGTTTTGAATCAAAAAACCAATTGAAGGTCGGTTTGTCCAAAAAGTTCAATGCTTTTGTTGCATTTACCTTTCTTCTCGACCACAAATCGGCAATTTGGGGCAACATCGCTTGACGAATAATTTGCTGATGTTCGTTCGCTTTTTCGGCATGTTCGTTGTCACGCGGCACGTCAACGTCGTAATTGAACATCAAAATATGATAAAAATACCAACTATCAAAAGCCGTTTGCCAATTTTGAGGTTTCACACGCACGAGTGCAGCGAGCAATTGTTGCGTTTTTTTATCAAAACCGAGCCACATGCGTTGCCAATCGTGGAACGTGTCGAAGTCGCGCATTTGGGTATCCATTTCTTCCAAATGTGCTTTCAATTCTTCAACATATTGCAAACGTTTTTGAAGTGTCAGCATTTTATGTTGAAACGGTTGCGCAAAAAGCCCTGTTTGATTGAAAGTTTGGAGCGTTTCGTCCAGTTTTTTCTCAATTTTTGCTGCTTTTTCGGCGATTTTTGCATCAAAATGTTGTGCCGTTTTACTGCTCAACCGTTGGGTTTGTTCGTTGACCATCGAGGTCAAACGCATGCGACAACTTTGTAATGCAAAATCAAAATCCGTCAAATTTTGTTTTAATTTTTTAACATCTTTTGCTTCCGAAATTTTCAAAAATTTATGCTCAAAATAGCGATATTCACGACTATTGTAGGCATTTTTCAAGGATTCATAATGCGTCAACAAATTTTCTTTTGCTTTGGAAATGCCCGAAGCGCGTTCGGAAAACGGCGACGCAATCGCCAACCAACCGCCCGACGCATTTTCAAAATCATCGCCATATTGAAACGTATAATCTGCCATAGATTCACGCATTTTTTGAACATGATTGGACAAATCATGGAAATGCGAATCGTAATGGTCGCTCAATTTTTGCGTATAACGCTCAATTGTTTTGATGTAATCGTGTTGTAAATTGCCAATTTCGGTCGAAAAATGCGCCAATTCCTCGCTCACAAATGCACGACTTTCAGCAGCAGTTTTTTCGACAAACAAATCAGGACGCAACGCACCAAGCGGGTGACGCAAGGTTTTGATATTTTGAAAACTCGTATATGCTGCCGAAATTTGAGCCGAAAGCTGCGCATATTCCGCCGTATCGAAAACAAAATCATCGCTTTTTAGGTGATTGGCAAGCAATTCTTTCCCAATTTGTTGATTGGCGGCATTGTATTTTCCTACAATATTTTCCCAATTTTCGTCGCCAAAAATGGGTCGCACGAGGGCATCTTGTTGGTCGTCCAGTCGTTGTTGCCAACGGCGCGCTTGATTGAGATTGACCCGAAATGCTTCATTTTCAAACGTAGATTCATGCTTCAATTTGCCTTCATTTTTGATGGTTTGAAGCAATAAATTTTTATCGTGATATAAATCTTTTAGCAAAAAAGTATGATTTCCAAAGCCCAATTCGACCAATTTTGCTTGAATTTCGACCAAAGTTGCCATATCATTGGCAACAATTGCCATTTTTTGACCATTTGACAACGCATGTAAAATCAGGTTGGTTGCCGTGCGTGTTTTGCCGCCACCGTGCGCCGCTTGCACGAGCGTGAGCCGATTTTCGAGGCTCGAACGGAGGGCTTCGTATTGCGCATCGTCGCTTTCCAATGCCGAAAATTTGTGAATTTTTTCCGTGTTGAGCGGCTGATTTTTAAAATTTGCCCCCCCCCCAGTATCAGACCCCTTTTTTGAGGCGTAGATATGCGGAAAAAGTCCGATGGCTGCCGACCACGAAATGTCACCCATCAAAGACAACTCTGACAACAATTCTTTTTTGGGAACTGATTTTAAACCTGAATTGACATTTTCATTCGTAAATTTGAATTTATCCGCCATTTTGCGCGACAACGCATCAAAAGTTTTTAAACTAAAATCTTTTCGTTGCAAAAACTTTTCGAGCATCGGGCGAAAATCTTGCCCGTGTTTTTCGGATAAATGTTCCAACACCAATTCATTTATCACAATCGGGCTGCGTTCGTTGAACGAAACAAACCACGAATCGGGTCGCGTAGGGTGCGGCAACAACGACAAATGCCAAATAAAAATAGGTTGACAAAATATTTCTCCGTTTTTTGTTCTGTCCACTAAAAACAAAAAGCCCACGCCAAACGGTTGTTCTCCGCGTGTACGTTGTCGGTTTCGGCTTTCAAAATAAAAATGACGCATCAATTCCGTGTTCCGAACTTCGGCGTGAATGTCCGTTTTCCAATTTGGCGAAGACGAAAAAAAAGAGTCTAAAAAGCGCGTTACATCGGGATAAACGTTGTTGAACAAGTCAAAAACGTCTATTAAAGTGGCTTTGGCTTCCAGCGTTGGCGAAAGGTTGTAGTTTGTCATATATTTTAAGATTGTAAAATATAGCGGTTTACGTCAATTATTACGTTAATTATTTTAATAATTTATCAAAGACAATTTCAACAAAGGTAAACATTTTATGGAAGTTTAAGATTTTAAAACCGTTTTTTTTCTAAAAATCCAGAAAAAATGCGTTTTGGGACTCCCCGACAAAAGATAAAATAAAGAATATTTAAAATATAATTTGACTGTATTAATGTGATACTTTTTTGATAAATTAATGCTTACTTTGCACCTAAAATTGAAGCATTATGTTTGGTAAAAAACAAGTTTTAAATCTATGGTGTGTTGTCATATTGCTGACTTGGGCGTTGCCTTTGTTTGCGATTCAGTTTGTATTTCAACGCACACAATTCGTATTTATTTGGGCTTTGTTTACGCTTTCTTTTATGGCTTATGTGGCTTTAATTAGGAATACTTTTAACTGTTTGTCTTCTTTTTTAAACTTAAAATCTTTGTTTGTTATTGCCGTTTTATCAAGGCTAATTTTAGTGTTTTCAATGCCTAATTTGTCTGATGATTTTTATCGTTTTTATTGGGACGGAAATTTATTTTTAAACCACATCAATCCTTTTGAAAACACACCTGCACAACTAATACAACAAACAGAATTGGTTAAAATTGGCTTAACACAAACAGATTTTCAGCATCTAAATTCACCTAATTATCAAACAGTTTATCCTTTATTTGCACAAATTCTATTTGCAGTTTGTGCGCGTATGAGCGGCGGCTCTATTTGGCTATTTGTATGTTTGTTAAAACTTGTTTTATTAGGTTTTGAATCGCTTTCAATGTATTTGATGTATCAGTTTTAAAAAAAAAGCCCCCCCCCCAGTATAAAAGCCCAAAACAAGCATTTTATGTTTGTTTTATATGCTTTTAACCCACTTTTATTAATAGAAATCATTGGAAACACACATTTAGAAGGTATTATGTTGACGTTTTTATTGTGTTTTATTTATGCTATTTTTATACTTAAAAATAATTTTTTAGCTATTGCTGCTTTGTGTATTGCTGTTGGTTTTAAAGTCATTCCGTTGTTGTTTTTGCCCATTTTATTACCCATTTTTGGCATTAAAAAGTCTATTATTTACAGTCTTATTGTGTTGTTGTTTACGACTTTAATTTTCTTACCTTTTATTGACTTAAACAACACAGGTGGCTTTGGTTTATATTTCGGAAGATTTGAATTTAATGCCAGTTTGTATTATGTTATTCGTGCAATAGGTTATTATGTTTATGGAGAACATCCGAGTTGGTCTGTTACGCCTATTTTAAGTACAATAGCCGCTATTTTTATTGTTTTATTATCTGTTTATTATTTTATAAAACAGCGTTTACACACACACACACAGGTTGCGCGGGCGATGTTATTTTCTTATTGTATATTTTTATTGGCTTCTGCAACCGTTCACCCTTGGTATGTGTTGCCAGCATTGGGTTTGTCTTGTTTAACGCATCATCGTTTTACATTAGTTTGGTCTTATTTTGTTTTTGTAAGTTATTGGATTTATGAATTTAAAACAGAATATTTGCCTTTGATTGCGTTTGAATATTTGGTTGTTATTTTAATTTTTATGTACGAAATCCGAACCAAAACAAAGCTCGAATTTCGCACCTAAAAATTGTGATAAATCCACCGAATTAATACACCGCTTCCACGATTCGGCGCACCGTTTTCACGTCGCCCATCGTGTAATAATGCAAACAAGGTGCGCCTTTTGCTTTCAATTCTTTTGACTGCGCAATGCACCATTCTATTCCTATTTCTTTCACGACATCATCGTCTTTGGCTTTTAAAATTTCGTTTACCAATTCAGAAGGCAAATTAATGAAAAACACACGCGGAATTGCGGTCAATTGCGCTTTTTTCGTAATTGGCTTCAAACCTGGCACAACGGGAACATTTACGCCTTCTTGCTTACAAAGGTCGAGATAATTAAAATAATGTTTATTGTCAAAAAACATTTGCGTGACGATGTAATCTCCGCCTGCCTCAATTTTTTGTTTGGTGGTTTGGAAATCTGTCAACAAATTCGGTGCTTCAAAATGTTTTTCGGGATAGCCTGCCACGCCGATACAAAAATCGGTTTTTGCACCGTTTTGAATGGATTCATCCATGTAATGCCCATCGTTCATTTGCTGAATTTGCTTCACCAAATCGAGTGCATGGGCGTTTCCGTCGGGGTGCGGAATGAATTTTCCTTCAAATTTTTCGGCATCGCCGCGCAACGCCAACACATTGTTGACGTTCAAAAAATGCAAATCAATGAGTGCATTTTCGGTGTCTTCTTTTGAAAAACCGCCGCAAATGAGGTGCGGAACGGCATCAACGCCATAACGATTCATGATGGCAGCGCAAATTCCGACAGTTCCAGGTCGTTTTCTGATGGCTGTTTTTTCAAAATAACCGCTTGGGCGTTTTTTATATACAAATTCTTCGCGATGATAGGTTACGTCAATAAATGGCGGTTTAAACTCCATCAACGGGTCGAGCGTATTAAAAATAGATTGAATGCTACCGCCTTTCATCGGTGGCAACACTTCAAAAGAAATGAGTGTCTTGTCTTTGGCTTGCTCGAAATATTCTGTAACTTTCATATTCTATTTTTGATAAATAATTTTTTTTTGGCGGTGCAAAATTACACCATTACGCGCTACTTTTAGTCAAAAAAAACATTTTTTACAAAAAAAAGACGGTTAAATACTGGGGGGGGGCTAATTTTGCGTTTAATTTTCATAAAATCCCAAAAACACATATTTTTAAATGTAAACTAAAATATTTTTGAAAAAAAGTGGCTCAAAACGAAACTTTGTTTTTTCTAATGCGTTTCATGGTAATTATAATTTCTTAATCAATTCGCAAACATTTTCTTTTTTTTCTATTTTTGTCTCTATTTTTTTTTCGTTATGATAAGTTTTTTGAAAAGAATATTTGGAATGTCGCAAGGCGATGATAGTTTGGCGGAAACGTTGCGCGACGACCCATTTTTGGTGGACGTTCGCACGCCTGCGGAGTTTTTCAGTGGCAACGTGAAAGGCTCTGTCAACATTCCATTGGGTCAGTTACATGACCAATTGTCTAAATTTGAAGGACAAAATAACATCGTCGTATTTTGCCAAAGCGGTATGCGTAGCAGCCAAGCCAAAAGCATTTTGAGCAAAGCTGGTTTTCAAGCCACCAACGCGGGTTCGTGGCAAAGTGTAGCGCAAATCCTGCAACCTAAAAAGAAATAAAAAGAAATAAACTACTGGAAAACAAAAAATAGGCATTTCGCCACAACCAAACGCTCTCTTTGTCATTGTACAAAGAGAGCGTTTGAATTTAGGAATCGTTTCAGAAAAAATACTATTTTTGCGGTGCTAATATAAAAAAAACATCAATTGTTATTTTTTATTGCATCTTTTTGATTATCTTTGCGCACTCATTTATATAATTATTTATCATAAAAAAAACGTGTTACCATGCAAAAAAAAAACATCTGGATAGCATTATTATTTGCTATGCCATCCATTGGTTTTAGTCAAACGCTAGAGCGAACAGTCGTTGCATCCGCAGGCGCGACTATTTCCAATAGTTCTGTTTCTATTGATTATAACGTTGGCGAAACTAGCACCAATACTATCCAAAATACTGGGGGGGCGGTCACGCAAGGGTTTGAACAACCCATTGTTACGAAAGGAGGGCTTTCTATTGTCCCAAACCTCAATCATAGTTGTGATTTTGAGATTTTTCCAAATCCAACGGTTGGAAATTTAAACTATCGAAATAACTCCGTAAATAGTGCAAATTATCATGTCGA
>JBJOPA010000243.1:0-10567 GCA_046051005.1 Bacteroidota bacterium | reverse complement strand
AAATCTAAAAGACCAAAAAAACAAGGTTTTTTACGACAAATTGACGTTCATTTACTTGGAAATGCCCAATTTTACGAAATCTGAAAGCGAGTTGGAAACGACTTTCGACAAGTGGTTATACATCTTGAAAAACCTTCCAAATTTGGAAAATCGTCCGCTTCAATTTCAAGAAAAAGTGTTTGAGCAATTGTTTTTGGCGGCAGAAATTTCCAAGTTCACGCGAGAAGAAAAGAATCAATACGAAGACAGTTTAAAATCCTATCGAGATTTAAAAAATGTGATTGATACATCATATGATGAAGGGAAACTTGAAGGAGAAACTGAAACTAAAATTAAAGGTATCATTAATTCTTTAAAACAAGGGAAACTGACGATTGAGGAAATTTCGGAAGTTTTTGATACGACCGTTGAGTTTGTGCTTAAAATAAAAAAAGAACATCATTTGTAAAGATATTTTGGACTATAAAAACCCGCCTCTCGTACACGCACGCGAGGCGGGTTTTTCGACAAGAAAGGGGTTGGATACTGGGGGGGGGCTATTTTTTGAAAAAAAGAGTCGTTAAATTTTTGATAATTTAAAAAAAGTGGCGTTAAAATTCGGTTAAAAAAAAGTAGCGACCAAACATGATTTTAACAATTCAAGGTTGGTTTTCAAGTGGTGCTTTTCGTTTTTTGAAAAGGCGTAAAAACATAATTAATTATAAATCAACACATTAAGATAATATTTTAGATTAATAAAAAAAACATTTAAATTTCATTATCTTAAAAAAAGACGATTGTGAAAGGCTTTGCCATTCGGAAAATTGCGCTACTTTTGACACAAAAAAATAGTCTTTTAGAAAACGCCCTAAAAAATCGTTGAAATATTACACCTTATTTGTTCACCAGTTTTAAAAAAAATAAAGATATGAAATTTAACATTCGTTACCTACTCGTTGCTATGTTGAGCCTTTTTGGTTTGGCGGCACAAGCGCAAGTTCCAGATGAAATTGACTTGCCAGAAAAAGCGGACACCGTCCGCAAAACCGTTTTTTTCAACGAACAACAAGGCTACTTGACGTTTGGTCTGAACGGTGGTTTTTCGTACCAATCATCAGACGTAACCAACAACTGGAATGGTTGGGGTTTGGGTGCGACACTTTCCAAAAATTTGTTGCATGGTCAGGGAAATTGGCTTGATTTCGACGCACGTGGTCGTTTTTTATACGCCAATTCGTCGGGTTTGAGCGGTACTGCCAGTCGTGGCATTGCCAACAATACCGCCCTCAACGGCAGTTCGGGCAGTGGTTTGAGCTATAAAAATGACAGTTTTTATTTCCCAAATTACCGCAACGACATGGTCGAATTGGGTGCAGAAGGCGTTATCACGTTCAACCAATTGCGCGAAAACAAGGGCATTTTGTTCCAACTCTACGGTGGCGTGGGTCTCAATTGGCATTTGGTAAATATTGACCAAACAAATGCCAGCAATGCAAAATACAACTATCGCAGCATCAACCAAAATCAAGGCATTTCGGGCATTCGTGCCGATTTGAAAAATTTGCTTGACAAATCTTACGAAACCACCGCCGACGGACTTGCGGGCGGCGGAGAAGTGACGCTTTCGTCGCATTTGGGCGCGGAATTGGGTTTTCATGTTACGCCAAAATTTATGATTGGCATCGGTCATAAACTCACGTTTACAGGAACAGACCTTTTTGATGGACAACAATGGCTCGACAACAACACGTTGGGCGTAAAAAAAGACATCCATCATTATACGTCTTTGGATTTGAAATGGATTATCAATCCAAAGCCAAAACAGCCCAAACGCCCGACCATTGACATCATCACGCCCGATAGAAATCCGCACACAACGGCACGCGCTTCGCAGTCGTTGGTGGCAAATATCGAAAATGTACAAGCAGGCGTTGACCAAGTGACATTGACATTGAATGGTCAAAAACAAGAATTTAATTTTTACAGAAGTCAATTGGTTTCTGAATTGTCGTTGCGTCGCGGTGCAAACGAAGTCGTGATTCGGGCAACCAATTCCGTAGGAAATGCCGAAGCGCGCACCACAATTATTTACAGCGACGACGTGAACGGCAATACGAACAACAATACGCCACGTCCATCCGACCCACCCCCACCCCCCAGTATGCAACGCCCTACGGTGCAAATTGTGCGTCCACAAAACAACGCGAGCATCGAATATAGCGACGTAGCCATGCGCGCCGACATTCGGAACGTTAACAATAGAAATGATGTTTCTTTGACGGTAAACGGAAGAAGCTATACGAATTTTGATTATACGCAAGATGGCATTTCTGCTCGCATTGCTTTGCAAGAAGGAGCCAATCGCATCAACGTGACGGCTCGCAACAATGCAGGTTCGAGCAGCGATGAAATTACGGTTTATTATCGTGCGCCGACGGTTCAACGCCCTACGGTTCGCATCAGCAATGCACCCGACGCACGCGGTGAGGCAAACGGTTGCAGCACTTCTTTTTCCGCAACTGTATCTAATGTCGCTAACAGCAATAATATTGAAGTTTCGTTGAACGGAACGCGCATCACTAATTTTTCTTTCCAAAATCAAACGGTTCAAGGCAACTTGAATTTGAGAAGCGGCAACAATCGCCTTCTGATTTCGGCGAGAAACGAAGCGGGCGAAAGTGCCGACGAAGCAGACATCACTTGCACAACCGTCAGCCGCGATTTGCCTAAAAATCCGCCAACGGTGAGCATCACAGAGCCAACGGTGAACATGGTGAGCGAGCCTTCGGCAATGCTTCGTGCGACGGTGCGCAACGCAACGCAAGACCAAATTAGTGTAAAACTTAATGGACAACCCGTTCGATTTACCTATTTTTCAGGCAATCAAACCTTGACCGCAACCTTGAATGACTTGCGCGAGGGCAACAATGAAGTGGTGGTTTCGGCTGCCAATGCCGATGGTTCGGCACAAGATGCACGCAGCATTGCTTACAAAAAAACGGTCGTAGAATTGCCGCGTCCGCCAAAAGTAAGCATTTCACAGCCCATCAACGGCTCGACCGTCAGCGACCCAACGGTGAATGTTCGCGCACTCATCAGCAACACACCCGACCCGCGTGGCGTGACCATGACGGTCAACGGACAGTCGTTTGGCGCATTCCGTTTGGACAAATCTTCTAGCAATTTGACTGCACGAGTGGACAATTTGAGAGAAGGTGAAAATATCATCACCGTATTGGCAACCAACAAAGATGGTTCCGACCAACAATCTGTTACCGTAAATTATGCGCGTCGAAAATTGCCTCCAACAGTACAAATTTTTACGCCTTCCAACAATGCTACTTTGAATCGTTCAACGGCGGGACTTTCGGCAACCGTTAAAAATGTAAGCGATAGAAATGCTATTTCTGTCTTGGTCAATGGCAATCCAGTAGGTTTTGAACTCGTTGGCGAACAAGTGAAAGCAGGCGTAACATTGGAAATCGGACAAAACACCGTTCAAGTGCTTGCGCGCAATGCAGACGGAGAAGCCCGCGACCAAATTGCGGTGACGTATCGCGAGCCCGTTCAACCGCCAGTGGTCAATATTGCAAGTCCAGCCAATGGAACGCAAGTAAGTGACGCAAACGCAACCATTGTGGGCAGCGTTCTCAACGTCAAAACCGCAGGCGGCGTAGGTTTGTATCGAAATGGACAACCTGTTACTGGATTTAGTTTTGACCCCAATAGCGGACAGTTTTCTGCAAATGTGGTGCTTTCCGAAGGCGCAAATAGTTTTACCCTACAAGGTCGAAACGAAGCGGGAACCGTCAATGCACAAACAGAAGTGATTTATAAAAAAATAATTGTAGTCGAACCAGTCGGAGACGACAAAAATCCAGGTGATGTGGGTGGCGATGTAGCCACAACGGTTATTAAAACGTTCGACGTAGCGCGTCCCGTTCTTGACCCGATGAATCCTAACGCAACAGGCGCAGCCACGTTGACGGCAACTTTCACGAGTGCAGGAAATACGGCGGTTCAGTTGTTCATCAATGGTGTTGAAATATCGGATTTTCAGTTCAATCGCGAGGCAAATTCCATTAGCCACAGTTTTCAAGTGACAGGTGGAAAAACCTACGATGTCATTTTGCGCGTTTCAGGCGCAGGCGGAACGGCTGAAAAAAGCGAAACCTTGCGGTTCTAATTTTTCAAGGCATCGCAAAAAGCCACCCCCCAGTATCCGACCGCATTTTTGGGGTCAAGATACTGGGGGGTGGCTTTTTTTTTTGCTTTTTCGACGGGATTAAATATTTTTAAATGCGTTTTGATGAAAAATATAGAAAAAGAAAATCTACCTTAAAATCGAATTTTCACCATTTTTGAGGCAATTTTTCTATAAATTTTAAAAAAAATATTCTTTTTTGAAAAAAAAATTAAAAAACATTTGCACAATTGAGAAATGTGTGCGTATCTTTACGTCGAAATTACGAAAGTAGTTTTGGTATTGCCCTTTGGTGTAATGGTAGCACATCGGTTTTTGGTACCGCTTGTCTAGGTTCGAATCCTTGAGGGGTAACTTTTAAAAGCTCAACGTCAAAAACGTTGGGCTTTTTTTTTACGAAAAATGCGTTGTCAAATCTTTGGATTCGACAACGCATTTTTTTAAAATTATGTGATTTCAAAAATATTATTTTTTAATAATTTTCACTTTTGAATTTAATAATATTTTGGAAGGAATGACGTATTGTTCGCCCGATTCGGTGTCCAGTGTGATTGAAATATTGGTCATTTCGACAATCAAACCTTGCACGCCGTCTGCCTCAATGGTCATGCCTTTGTAGAAAGTTCGACGAATATAGAAACTCGCCAAAATATTCGACAACACGTCACGCGAAGCAAAACCGTAGGAAATCGCCGCCGCCAACATCACCGACCCAATGATAATCAACAAATTTGACCAAATGATTTTCGTATCGAAACCGCCTTGCTGCATCGCCGTCAAAATGACCATGATGAACAACAAATAATAAATCGCCGAAGAAATTGTCCGCGCCGTGCTGATGCCCAACGAACTCATCGAAGTACGCAAAAAGTCGCGCACGAACGATGCCGCGTAGCTGCCGACCACCAAAAACACCAACGCCGAAAATAGATTTGGCAAATATTCTAAAAAGCGGTTGATTTGGTCGCCGACCACTTTCCATTGCAACGTTTGGGCGGCAGAGGCGATGATGAGCAACACCAAAAACCAATAAATCACCCGACCAATAAACGCCGACGGACTCAACGTGATGCCCAAATGTCGCAAAAATGACGAAACTTGCATGCGTTCCGAAAATTCATCGAACTTGATGAGACCCAACGCCCGCTCAAAACCCGACGAAACCAAACGCGCCAACAACCAAGCAATCAGCAACACAATGCCGCCGCCAATAATGCCCGGAATCAAATCCATGAATTTGTCGCCAAAAACAGAAAGCGACTGAAAGAACAATTCGTTCAACTTGGATATTCTTTCCATTTCCTATTCTTTTTTTTATTAATTTAAATTTCTTTTATAAATATTTTTTTGATAGAAAAGCGAGTTTTAATCGGTCGCGTCCGCTTCGGTTGCTGCTTCGATGGTTGGCTCTGTTTTTCCTCTATTTTTTTGATGATAATCGAACAAACGCTCGGTCTGATTTGGATACGGACTTTGCGGAATTGCGTCCAAAACTTCCGCTTGCGCCTGCACGAACCGAACCGTAAACAAGTCAATCATATCTGCAATCAAACTCGTGGTGTCGAGTGTCGAAAAAACGGCATTTTTGATTTGCGCGGGCATTTCAAATTCCATTTTTTCTTCATTTTTATCAGTCATTTGTCGAAACAAACCTTTCAACGGATTTTCCATTATTCCATTTTTTTATTTTTTTTAAAAAATAGCCCCCCCCCAGTATTTTCCCTCAAAAAGCCGTTTTTACAAGGAAATAAATAAAAAAAAAAGGGTTTTTAATATTTTTCCTTTGGTTTTGGAAGCGTTTTTTGATAACGAGTGAGTAGGTCGGCGAGTCTGTCTCGACTTCGTTTGAGTCGCATTTTGACTGCCGATTCGCCAATTTTCAAAGAATCTGCAATGTCTTTCACAGACATGTCGTCTTGATAACGCATCATCAACAACAATTTATCGTCTGGATTCAAGTATTCAAAAACGGCTTCGAGTTGCGTCAACTGCACGTCATGCAAGACTTTATTTTCTAATTCTTCATCATAATTTGCAACGGTTTCATATTCTGAATCCGTGTAATCTGAAAAGTCCAATCGCTTTTGTTTTTGGAGATAGTCCATGCAATAATTATAAGATATAGAATGCACCCAAAGCGAAAATGCCGACCGAAATTTGAAGTTTGCGAGGTTCAAAAACACCTTGACCATGATGTCGTGGGTGCAATCTTTTGCCGCCTCGCGGTCGCGTATGAGGCTGAGACATTTATGGAAAATTTTAGCCGAATAGCGGTCGTACAACAACTCCATGAGTTGCTGTTCGCCCTCTAAAATGCGTATCACGATTTCCTCATCGGTGAGTTTTTTCGTGTCCGCCTTATTCGCCTTCCAAAATGCCATTAAAAAAAGTTAAAAAAAAATAGGTTGTCCTTCGATGATTTTGTTAAAAACTTGTGCGAAAATACATCACTTTTCAAGACTTTTGGTTTTTCTGTAAAAAAAACATGCCTTCGCCTTCAAAAAGTGCCATTGGTGAACCAACCGTCCCATGGGTTTTGATTTTTTCGGGCATTTTCTTCTGCTTTTCGGGCTTCTTCTTCTGCTTCTTGTTGTCGTTCGGCTTTGGTTTTATCGAAGGTTTGCGGGTCAAAAAATGCTTCGTTTCGGGTTTCGGCGATTTCTTCGGTTTGCAATTCGTCGCGTTCATAGTCATGTCTATAAAAAAAAGCGACCAATGCGCCCACAATCGCACCCATCAAATGGCTTTCCCAACTAATGTGTCTTTCTAAATTATCGGCACTTGGCACAACGCCTGCCGCCAGTCCGCTATAAAAAGTCATAATCAATAAAGACAATACGATGGAACGCAAACTCCGCCGAAAAATGCCCGTAAAAAAAATAAACGAAGCCATGCCATAAACTACATAACTCGCCCCAATGTGATACGATTTGCTAGCAAAAAGCCACACCAACACGCCCGTCACCAAGTAAATAATGGCAAATGCTTTGATGGCTACTTTCGGAAAAAAGTAGTTAATGAGCGTTGCAAAAATCAAAAAAGGCAACGAATTAGAAAACAAATGTCCCCAATCGGCGTGCAACAACGGCGCGAAAACAATGCCGCGCAAACCCACCAAATAGCCGGGCAAAATCCCAAATTCGCCCCAATCGCGGTCTATCACTTGTTGGGTCGCATGAATCAGCCACAACCCAACCAAAAACCGAATCGGCAACACAATGGCTTGCCACAAACCCGGACGCTCGCTGAAATAGCCATTCGGCGCGCTATACATATTCCTCATTCTACTCATAAAATCATTGTTTTTCTTGAAAAAAAATTAGCTAAAACGTTGGGCAACGAAATAAGCGGCGGCGGCGGCAATTGCCCCAATCAACATCGTTTGCACCGCGCCTTTCAATGGATTTTGACCAATCACCCGACTTTTGAAAAAACCAAAAACGAGCAAGGCAAACATCGTCAAAATAGCAGAAAATTGAAGCGCATCGGGAACTTTTTCGCAAAAAGCGTAAGGCGCAAGCGGAATCAAACCGCCTAAAATATACGAACCACCTATGTTCGCCGCACTTTTAAACGCCCGTTGCGGATTTGGAGCTTCCAAACCCAACTCAAAACGCATCATAAAAGCCACCCATTTGTCTTCGTCTTTTGCCAATTCTTCTACGACTTGGGCGGAAAGTATGGGATTGATGCCCATTTCTTCTAAAATTTCGCGACATTCGGCTTTTTCGACTTGCGGCACGCGCTTCACTTCGTCGTATTCGCGGGCGAGTTCGGCTTGGTAATGGTCAATTTCGGTTTTTCCTGCCAAATAACCGCCCAAACCCATCGCAATCGCGCCCGCAATGATTTCGGCAATGCCCGCCGTCAAAATAATTTTGGACGAATCCACCGCGCCACTCAAACCCGCCGCCAAAGCAAACGGAACCGTCAAGCCGTCGGACATGCCAATCACAACGTCGCGCAAAGATTCTGAACTCGAAAAATGATTTTCGATGTGTTGATGTGTAGGTTCTAACATTTTAAAAATAAAATTTTTAACAAAAAACAAAAAAAGGCTACCCCCCAGTATATTCAACGCATTTGCTGTAAAAAACGCTCAATTTGACGACGATGCCGCAACACGTGAACAATAGCATGTTCCAAAAGTTGCTCAATGTCGTACAATTGCCCCCACGAAACCAATATTTTTTGAGGAGCGTGATGACTTTCCAACACCAAATTTGGATAATCTTCAAAAACTTTGACATTGAAATCAAACATTCCATCAAGCGCGGCGATGTATGCGGCACTATTTTTCAATTGTTTTGACGTGTGAAACGGCATTTTTTCTCCTTGTTGATTGCGAATATAAATGGCATAGCCGTATCCCGAACGCACCACATGCGACAAAATAGTTTGAACAGAATGACAATCGGGGTCTTGCGTTGCGCTGTCCACAATGTTCGTCAATTCGCCATCGCTCACGTGGGCGACGATGGTTTTCAAGTCGCGGAGGGCGCGTTCATATTCGTCTAACAACGCACCAATTGCGCCATTTTCTCGAAAGAAAATTGGTATATTCATCTAAAAATTATTTTTTTGAAAAAACATTTTCGTACTTTTCAAGCAATTATTTTGAACGAAATTTTTATTTTTTTGATTCAAAAGTCACCCCCCCAGTATAAATCGAAAAAAAGCAATAATTTTGTGGTTCGCCCAACGATTTATATTTTTTTGAGCCTAACTTTTCTACCCTTTTTTGCGTAAAAATACTTTTTTAAACAAAAAATGCGTTTTAACACAAAAAAATCTACTTTCTTTGCGACAGAATTTCAATCAACAACCTATAAAATTGAAAAAAATATTTACTATGCGAAACATTATTGCCGTTGCGACGGTGGCTCAACGAATTTTAGGCATCATCGTTTTATTGACGATTTTCACGCCCCATTTCAACCCGCTTTTGGCGCAAAACGCCGACCGACGAATTGCCTATGTCGAGCGATTCCGAACCATTTCAGTCAAGGAAATGGAGCGAACGGGCATTCCTGCCAGCATCAAATTGGCGCAAGGAATTTTAGAATCGGGCGCGGGAACTTCCACGCTTTCGACGCAAGGGAACAATCATTTTGGCATCAAATGCCATGCGGATTGGGACGGCGCGAAGATGTATCGAGAAGACGACGACTACGACGAAAGCGGAAAACTCATCAAATCTTGTTTTCGAGTTTACAAGAACGCCGACGAATCTTATATTGCACATTCGGAGTTTTTGCGAACAAAAGACCGTTATGCCTTCATGTTTAACGCCAATACCAAAGATTATGAGTTTTGGGCAAAAGGCTTGCAGCAAGCGGGTTATGCCACTGCGCAGACCTACGCGCAAAGCCTCATCAACATCATCGAAGATTTACAACTCAATCAATACGACAATTTGCTGCCCAACGACCCCGTTTTTGGGGGCAACGGACGCAACCGAAAACGCCCAACGAGCAACGGAATTTTTTATAACAATGATGTAAAAGCATTTTTGACGAGTGGGAAAGTTTCGTTAGAACAAATTGCAGGACGTTTTGATGTGTCGGTGCGAAATTTGAAAAACTACAACGAATGTATTGCCAACGGAAGCGACCCGTTGCCCGATTCTACGATTGTTTATTTGCAATCGAAATCGGGGTATAGCCACGACCGCGAAACCAAATATCACTACGTGAAAGTGGGCGAAACGATGTGTCAAATATCGCAACGTTATGGAATCGGTTTGGCAAAATTATATAGAAAAAATGGATTGCCCGAAGGAACCGAACCATTGGCGGGTGAAAAATTGATTTTGAGACGCTCTAATATTTTTGGATTGTGGCTCGAAAGTTGGGAAACGCCCAAGTTCAGAAATGCAGGCGAACCCGACCCGAACACGCCCGCCACGCGACCCAACAACGGCGGCGAATTTGGCGAGCCAAATGCCTCCCCCCCAGTATCTGGAACTCAAAAACCAGTAAAAACAGGTGGCAAAACCACCAAACCAAGCAAAAATGACAAACCCGACGAATTGGATTTAGAAATCACGCCAGGTCAAGCGGGAAGAGTAGGAACCGTCAAAACAGAGTCAAAACCAAGCGTCGAACCAAATTCGACGGCGACAAATGGCAACAATGCGCCCGTCACGCCCGTGCCAGCTGCGCCACTTGGCACATTTCACACGGTTTCGCGAGGCGAAACGCTTTGGAATATTTCTAAAAAATATGCCACGACGGTAGAAAAAATTCAACAATTGAACAATTTGCCGAACACCAATATCGCAATTGGACAGCGATTGCGGGTCAAATAATTCAATAAAATTCAAAAAAAGGCTCCCCCCAGTATCTGCCCTCAAATTTGCCTCGCGTGACCGTCACGCGAGGC
>JBJOPA010000242.1:0-2810 GCA_046051005.1 Bacteroidota bacterium | reverse complement strand
TTCATGATTAAACCTTGATATTGGAAAATCTGGAAACATCGGATTCCACGTATTTCCCGCAGAAATAATGCAACAATAGGCTTCTACGTCAACCGCTTTTAACATCGCTTTCGTAAAATTACTCAACGCTTTACAATCTCCATATTTATTTTTTGCCACATAATTTGCTTTAAACGGTTGCCAACCACCAATGCCCAATTGAATGCTTACATAGCGCGTATTTTTTTGTAAATAGTCGTATATTTTTTCAACTTTGCATTTTTTATCGCTGCAATCTTTTGTTAATTCTTTTAGTTCTTTGACCAATTCAGCAGGCAACTCATCGCGCCCTTCGTGCAATTTATTCAAAAACAATCCAAAGTTTTGCCAAGTGTTCATGTTGCCTTCGTAACCCGCGACTTCAAATTTTTTAGGCGCAGTATAAACCGTTGGCGTAGTGACATAGCCGTAATGATAAGACTCGTCCCCTTTAACTTTAATATTCGCGACCGACCATTCGTAGTTAACATCATTACCTTTTTTAGTTATATTGGGTTCGTCTGTCAATACAGATTTGTGACGAACTACATCACCAATACTCGATTCGATGCGAAACACACTCTTTTCGACTGACATTTCATCATCAAATTGCGGTTGCCAATTCTCATAAAACATCATATTTTCATTTCTCACCTCGTAACTCCATTCAATGGTCATGGGATATTGAAAATATTCTAAATCAATATATTTTATTCTTGAAGAAGTTTTAAGCGTATAACCATCATCTCCAGCCGCTTCGTGGCGATGTTTATAGCGTGATTTCTCCACTTCTTTTCCATTGGCATCATATACGGTGGCTTTTACATCTGAAAGTTTATCGAACTCCGCGTCGTAATAAATAACTGGAACGCGCAGACTTTCGGCGCGTTTGTCGAGCAACGTCACTACTTTCCAAACCTTGTGCGTGCTTTTGCCAACGGTTAAGATGCGAAAAGTCTCGTGCGAATTGCGCAAAACGGCATACGTTCGTTCGTTGATGAGTGACTTCGGGATTTTTGAAACGGCGTAGATGCCGCCATCAAGTTGTGCCGACACGGGCGAAAGACAACACAACGTAGCAATAAAAAATGAAATGTAGAACATGAATTGTTTCATTGTTGAATAAATTTTTTAGTTAATTAATTAAAAGACAGAGAATGATAAAAAGGGCGTACCCCCCAGTATAAAACTATATTTTCTGTTTGTAAGATGTAATAAAATAAATGAACGGACAAAAATAAAATATTTTTTTTAATTTCTAATAAAAATAAATATAAATATTATACAGAATTTAAAAAAATGATATATTTGCATCATCATTGTTTCAATCTTCAAAAGATTTGTTCAATAAATATGAAAAAATAGCCCCCCCCAGTATCCGCGCTTTATTTTCTGTAATTTTCACTTAATTTTTTAACATTCCAAAATTTATTTTACAATGAAAAACAACGTATTCAATCTTCACCGTTTTGTTCTATTTGCTTTCTGTTTTGTTTTATTAAATACCAAAACAACAGCGCAACCCAAAAGCGAACTGGTTGCTCCAAAAATTGTTTTTGGCTCGCCGTCTATTAAAGAATTGGAAACGAAAACTTGTTCTTTGGACAGCACAGCCGATGCTGCCATACTTTTTGACAGTCGCGATGTATTTTATAACACGACCTCTGGCGAAACAGACATCACCGTGCATCGTCGCATCAAGATTTTCAAAAAAGCAAACGTTGATCTAGCAGATTATCTTTGTACTTATTACAGCAAACGGCTGCAAATGCACAACGCACAAGGATTTGTATATCTACCCGACCCACAAAAAGGTTATGTCATCAAACCTTTTGATTTAAATAATTTGGCAACTCAAGAAAGTTATACGGAAGGAAGACGCAGGGTTTGCATTACGCCACCCGATGTAAAAGATGGTTGTGTCATTGAATTTAAATTTATCATAACGGGTTATGGCGTTTGGTTAAGTGACCACTATTTTCAATTTGGTGTGCCTACCTATTGGAGCGAAGTACATTATAAATTGCCTTATGAAGTACAATATGATGCCAGCTTAAAAAACCCAAATAATGGTACACTCGTTTACAAAGATGTAAAAGGAGTAAATCAAAATACGGGTGATGATGACCATGCTGATATTTATATTAATTTAGCATATGCCAATGTTCCTGCACTAAAAAGTGAGCCTTATATTTATAGCGAATCGCGTTATCAGACATATCTAGACATGACGGAGAAAAGTTATTTTCCGCAAGGCAAGCCAAAACAGCTTTACAGCACATCTATTTCTGATGGGGGAAAAGAACTATACAACTGCTACAATTATGAAAAAATATATCGGTCTTATCCCGTCATAAAAGAAATTGCAGCAACAGTTCTGAAAGGTGTAACAGACAAAAGCGATACGCTCGCCTGCGCACGAGCCGCCATTGAATGGGTGAAAATAAACATCAAGGAAAATAACGAATTCAATGACATTAAATTAGAGGAAAATCTAGCGTATATCATCAAAGAAAAAAAGGGAACTTATGACGAAATCAATTATGTCTTATTCAATCTTTTGAGAGAAATGGGTTTTGGCGACAAAGTGGGATTGGTATTGTTAAAACCAAGAAGTAATGGAAAGCTCGATGAGAAATCTCTGGTTTCAGATTGTACACACGCCGTCGCTTTTATGAATATCGGTGGAAAAGACCAATATTTAGATGCCGCAAACACCAATGGACGATTCGGAATGCTCAATCCAGCGTTATTAAACAACAAAGCATTGTATATTTTAAAAGAAAAAGAAC
>JBJOPA010000241.1:0-53487 GCA_046051005.1 Bacteroidota bacterium | reverse complement strand
GGAAGCTCCCATGCCCTCAAATTTGGTTTTTAAAAAGTCCACCATTTAGGGGGATTGAGGGGGGCATCATCTTCATTTTTTTACGAAACAAAACCCAAATACAATGAAATTAGCGACCAATCTTTCGTACCGCGAAATTTTTAATATTTCTATTCCACTCATGCTTGGTTCGGCAGGTCAAAACTTGTTGGTGGTGGTAGAAGGAGCCATTCTCTATCGCTTAAGCGAAGCCGACTTTGCGGCGATTGGCTATGCAGGCATGTTCTATCTCATCATTGCGGCGATTGGTTTCGGCATGTCGCGTGGTGGACAAATTTTAATTGCCCGAAGACTTGGCGAAGGCAATCCAAAAGCGGTCGGACACATGTTTGCCGAAATGTTTTTGCTTGAAATGGTGTTGGCAGCTTTCATGTTTTTGGTCTTAATGTTTGTCGTTCCGCTCGTTTTTCCAACATTCATCAAAGACCCCGTCATTTGTCAGAAGACCTTATCTTTTCTCTATTATCGGTCTTTTGGCGTGTTTTTGAGCTATATGGGTTTGGCGATGATAACGCTTTATTCCGCCGTTGCACGCGGGAAAGTGATTGGTTATGCAACCGCCATTCTCGGAATTATCAATGTTTTTCTTTGTATTGGACTCGTTTACGGGCGTTTTGGCTTGCCCGCGTGGGGCATCGAGGGCGCGGCAATTGCCGCTACGATTGCCGAATTTGCCACTTTCGTTTTCTTTGCAGGCTATATGTTGCTCGATAAAGAAACCCAACGATACGAAATTTTTAAACGCCATAAATTAACTTTTGCCAAAATAAAAGAACAAGTCGTTCTCAGCATTTCGACGACCGCCCAAGCGTTGGTGAGTATTGGTGCGTGGTTTCTGTTTTTTGCTATGGTGGAACGATTTATGGGAAAACACGAACTCGCAATTGCCAATTTGTTGCGCATGATGTTTCTCTTGTTTTCGATTCCGAGTTGGGGATTTACGACGGGCATCAACACGATTGTTTCTAATTTTATTGGTCAAAAAGCCTACAACGATGTGTTGCCCATCATCTGGAAAACTGCAAAATTGACGCTCTTGATGACTTTTGGATTTGCTTTTCCCTTCATTTTTTTTCCCAACACATTTTTGTTGCCCCTTTTGGCGGGAACCGAACACGTAGAAGTATTTTTTGATGCCGTTCCTATTTTTAAAATATTATTGCTCAATTTATTGATGTCCGCATTGGGCGGCGTTTATTTTTATGGATTGGTCGGAACGGGCGCGGCAAAATTTGGGTTGCGCTATCAGTTCTACGCCATGTTGGTCTATCTCGTTTACAGCTATTTGGTGTTGGCACAACCCCACCCAAGCCTACAATTGGCGTGGCTTTCAGAAACCGTGTATTGGATTGCTTTGCTTTCGGTGACCTATTTTTACTTGAAATCACAGCGTTGGCAACACGATTTGCCTAAAAATGCCCCCCCCCCAGTATCTTAACCACTTTTTTAAAAAAAATCAACGAAATTCTGGGAAAAAATGTTCAATATCCAAAATTTAATAATTATTTCTATTTGTTTATTTTTGACAAATGCCATTTTGGGACAAACCACGCCCCTCAAGCGCGATAGTTCATTCCGTTTTCAGAAAGACAGCATCACAGGAGATTCCTCTTTGATGGTGGAAGTAATGCCTGAATTTCCTATGGGAAAAGCGGGGCTGATGAAGTTTTTGTCTGAAAACATTCATTACCCAAAAGCCTCGCGCGATGCAGACGCGCAAGGAACGGTTTATATTGGTTTCGGCATTAGCAGCACAGGACATCTCACCAATGTACGTGTCTTGAACATCAATCGTGTCTATTCTGAAAGTTACAGAAAACGACAAAAAGAAAAGAAACTTCCCGATTCTGCCTACGAACCATTGGGCGTGGAAGCCATGCGTGTAGTAAAAACAATGCCCGATTGGTTGCCAGGCACCCAAAACGGTCGCGCTGTAAACGTAAATTTCACCCTACCCGTTCGCTTCCGTTTGGAATAAGAGTCCACCCTTTGGGAGGATTGAGGGGGGCTTAAAAATATTATTTTATTCAATTTTTCAACCAACTATTTCATTTTAAAAAAAAGTAAAGTCATGGATTTAAAAAATAAAATACTCGACCAAAACACAACACTTTCAGACGTTCCTGCCGACGATAATTTTCGTCGTTCATTGGGTTTGCTCGATGCCACGATGTTGGTAGCGGGTTCAATGATTGGTTCGGGCATCTTTTTGGTCACTGCGCCGATGGTGCGCGATGTCGGTTCGGCGTGGTGGGTGTTGGCATTGTGGATAATTACGGGTGTCATCACTATTTTTGGCGCGTTGAGTTATGGCGAATTGGCAGGCATGATGCCACGCGCAGGCGGACAATTTGTTTATATCCGTCGGGCATGGGGCGAATTGGCGGCATTCCTCTACGGTTGGTCCGTTTTTACAGTCATTCAGACGGGTTTGATTGCGGCGGTAGCGGTTGCATTTGCCAATTACACTAGCATTTTTTTTCCATCGCTTCAAAAAGTTTTATTTTCGGCTGGAAGTTTTCAATTTAAGGGAACGCAATTGGTCGCCATTTTCCAAATTTTATTGCTCACTTGGATAAACAGTCGCGGCATTCAAAACGGTCGCGTCATTCAATTGGTGTTTACATTGGCGAAAATCGCGGCATTGGCAGGTCTCATCTTACTGGGCATTGCCTTTGGTTCGAGCGACGTATTGTGGCAAAATTTATCTTCGGGTTGGAATGCTTTTCGCACCCAAACGGTTGCGGGCATCACTTCCACGTCTGCCATTTCTGGCATTGCGTTGCTCATGGCATTGTGTTCGGCGATTGTAAATCCCTTGTTTTCCTCCGATGCGTGGAACAGCGTGACGTTCATCGCAGGCGAAATCAAAAATCCCGAACGCAACATTCCGCGTTCGTTGTTGTTGGGAACTTTGTTGGTGACGACACTCTATTTCCTTTCAAACATTGCCTATTTTATGTTGTTGCCCATGAATGGTTCGGCGACGGCGACCGATGTGTTGGGGCATGGTATTCAGTTCGCGCAAAACGACCGCGTTGGTTCGGCGGCGGCGGAAGTGATGTTTGGCACGGGCGGCGGTCTCATCATGGCAGCGTTAATCATGGTTTCTACGTTTGGTTGCAATAGCGGTCTCACGCTTTCGGGCGCGCGCGTGTATTACGCGATGGCGAAAGAAGGTTTGTTTTTTGAAAAAGCGGCGACCCTAAACACGCAACAAGTACCCGCCTTTGCGCTTTGGGCGCAGGCAATTTGGTCAATTGTGTTGTGTATTTCTGGAAAATATGGCGATTTATTAGACTATCTCACCTTCGTTTCTTTGCTTTCTTATGTCGTCACGGTGGCGGGTGTTTATCGGTTGCGCCAAATTGCGCCCGACGATGCGCGTCCTTATCGCGTCGCCAGCTTTATTCCGATGGTTTATATTATTTTGGCAAGTTTGATTGCCATTATTTTATTATTTGAAAAAACCAACAATACCATTTGGGGATTGTTGTTGGTGTTGTTGGGCGTTCCTGTTTATTATTTTATCAAGAAAAAATAATTTTTTCTTAAAAAAATGCCCCCCCCCAGTATATTTGCCCTTTTTTTCGATTTTTTGAGTTAAAAATATTTTTGGTTTATATGAAAATTGTTGCTTCGCGTCTGGCGTTGATATTTTTTTTATCGTCGGTGCTTTTGTTTAGCAATTGTGGCTCCTCCGATTCGGCTGAAAATATTCCGCTTTCAGACGAAAAATTGATTGCCGCGCTCGTTGATGTTCAACTTGCCGAAGCCATTCCCGACGGCGAAATTCCAGAAATTCGAGACAGCATGATGCGGGTTTATTATCCTCAAATTTTTGAAAAACATGGCATTTCGGCAGTGGATTTCGACTCTTCGATGTCACATTTGGCAAAACAACCGCGTCGCCTCGAAGAAATTCATCGAAAAGTAAGCGAACAATTATTAAAAAAACAGCAATGATTTTAAATATAGAATCTGCCACCGACATGTGTTCTGTTTCCATCAGCGACGGAAACAGAACATTAGCGTTGGCAGAAATTGCGCAAACCAACCAACACGCCGCCAAAATGACGCGCCTCATCGAAAGCGTTTTGAACGAAACGGGTTTGCAAATGCAAGACATTTCGGCGGTGGCAGTCAGCAACGGACCGGGTTCTTACACGAGCTTGCGCGTGGGGATTTCGACCGCAAAAGGCGTTTGTTTTGCCCGAAAAATTCCATTGATTGCCGTTGACACATTGGCAGCGTTGGCAGATGCAGCGGCAATGGTTGCGCCCGATGCGGATTTTTTTATCCCCATGATTGATGCCCGACGAATGGAAGTTTATTGCGCCATTTTTGAAAAAAAAGAAGGAAAAATAACACGAAACGCCGAAATTAAAACCTTTGAACCTCGCATTATTGACGAAAATAGCTTCAAAAATTGGTTCGACGAAGGCAAAAAAATTGCATTTTGTGGAAACGGTGCCGCCAAATGTGCCGCCGTTTTGAACTATGAAAACGCCATTTTTTTGACCGAAATCGTTTGCTCTGCAATACATTTGGCAATCCAAAGCCATCAAGATTTTGTCAATAAAAAATTTGTAGATGTGGCTTATCACGTCCCAGAATATGGAAAAATGCCAAATATCACAACACCCAAAAAATTATTATAACAAAAAATATTTTATAGAAAAATAAAGATGGGAAGAAGGAAGTTACAAAAATTTGCCGCCATGATGGCGTTTTCAAATGTCTATGAAAATCGCGACGCAGCCACACCAATCCTAGAACAAAACGGAGAAGTTGTGGAAATAAAAGGTGCGTGGAACGAAAAACATTTTAAAAACAATAATCCGTTGATACTCGAACTCGCGTGTGGGCGAGGCGAATATGCCGTCGGATTGGGGCGAATGTTTGCAGACAAAAATTTTATTGGATTGGACATCAAAGGCGCAAGAATTTTTCAAGGCGCAACCGTGGCGCGCAGTGAAGGGCTTCAAAATGTAGCGTTTGTGCGCATGCGCATCGAGCAAATTGCTAATTTTTTTGGCGAAAATGAAGTTGACGAACTCTGGATTACCTTTCCAGACCCATTTTTGAGGGAAAGTAAGGAAAACAAACGACTGACTTCGCCTATGTTTCTCGAAAAATATCGTCGTTTTTTGAAGCCAGGCGGCTTGGTACATCTCAAAACGGATTCGCCAGACCTCTATCATTTTACGCTCGAAACCTTAAAAAATGATAGTGCCGCAACCTTGTTATATCACGACGAAAACATATACGCTTCGCCGCTTCCGATGCCCGAATTAGAATTGAAAACCTATTACGAGCAAAAAAACATTGCGCAAAGCACCATAAAATATATCCGTTTTCAAATCAATTAACATTTTTTTCAAAAAAGGCTACCCCCCAGTATCCAAGCCATTTTTTCTAGAAAATTTGATAAAAATTCAATAAAAAAAGTTAAATTTTATAAAAAAATTAACGACCTTTTGACAACAAATCGCGGATTTCACCCAACAAAACTTCTTGTGCAGGCGGCGGCGGCGGTGGAGCTGCTGCTTCTTTCTTTTTCGATGCGTTCATTGCTTTTACTATCATAAAAACAACCCAAGCTACGACCAAAAAGTCTAAAACAGTTGTCAAAAACGCGCCATATTTAACGGCAACGGCTTCGGCTACCACTTTTCCACCTTCCATTTTGGCAGGCACAAGTTCGTAAGCCATTTTTGAAAAATCTTGACCACTTGTCAACAAACCGACCAATGGCATCACCATTCCGTCTGTAAATGCGCTGACAATTTTGCCAAACGCGCCACCCATTACAACACCGACAGCGATGTCAACCAAGTTTCCGCTCATCGCGAAAGCCTTAAATTCTGATAACATTCCCATAATATGTACTAAAATTTAGTTTATAAAAAAAATAAAGAAATATGTGATAATTTACAAACGTAAACCAACAACAAGACAAATGTAATACCCTTTATCAAAAAAACAAGCGAATTGCCTTTTTTTTACAAAAAATGCGTATTTTTCATAAAAAAAATGACAATTCGCTTGTTTTCCGTACTTAAACGGTCATAATTTCTTTTTCTTTTGCCTCTGCAATTTCTTCAATTCTTTTGCTGTATCGGTCGGTCAGCACTTGCACTTCGGCTTCTTTTTTCTTGCCCGCATCTTCTGGAAACCCGTTTTTAACTTCTTTTTTGATGGCTTCCATCGCATCGCGACGGGCATTTCGCACCCCCACTTTCGATTCTTCGGCAACGGCTTTGGCTTTTCGCACCATGTCGCGGCGGCGTTCTTCGGTCAACGGCGGTATCATGAGCCGAATCACTTGTCCGTCATTTTGCGGAGTCATGCCCATATTTGCCTCAAAAATGGCTTTTTCGATAGGCGACAACATGTTTTTTTCCCAAGGCTGAATCACGAGCGTGCGTGCGTCGGCGTTCGATACGCTCGCCACTTGGTTGAGCGGCGTTCCAGTTCCATAATACATGACCATTAAACCAGATACCATCGCGGGCGTAGCCTTGCCCGCCTTGATTTTGTTGAGTTCGATAGCAAGGTGGTCAATCGCATATTTCATCGCATCTTCCGCCATTTCTATCATCAGTTCAATATCAGAATCCATTGTATTTTAACGTTTTATAAAAATGATTTTTTAAAATATTTTTTTTTCTAAAAAATTGGCTTTCCATGTTTCGCGTTGATATTTTTTTAATCGTCCCATTTTCAAGACATCAAAAAAAACTCAAAAATTTTTACAAAAAAGCCCCCCCCCAGTATAAAGACCGAAAAAGGCGACAAAATTAATATTTTGTCGCCTTTTTCAATGCTTTTTTAATTTTTTTTTATTCTCCGTAACCAATCCAAACGCGATTTTCGGTATCAAAAAGCCAAATCAATCCATTTGCGTAGCCAAAATTAAAACTTTCCGACAAAGGCGCGTCCGTTGGCAATTGCCAAACTAGTTTTTTATTGCCCTCGATATCAAAAAAGTCAACCGTATTTTGCAACAATTTCAACATGCCAATGAAACCTGATTTTTCTTCAAAACAAATTGCCGTCGTGCTATACGCCTCGTTTTCATCTGGATTGAGCGGAATCGTCATTTCAACAATTCCATCTTTGTAAACATAAGCAATATTTACGTCCAAAAACATCGGCAAACCTTGCGCACTGTGAAATGCGCCAACAGAATTGTCGCCCGGCGCGTTCAAGCCTTCTTTTTCAACTTTTACAGCCGTCGGCATGCCTTTTTCGTTAAGTTCATAGGCGAGCATACCAATATCGCCGTAGCCATTTGCTTCGAGCTTGTCATTTTTTTCGTTGAACCACAAGCCTCTCAAATCCGTGCCAGTTGTCATTTCATCGTCCGAAATGCGCGTTCCTTTTTCATCAAAAACCGCCATCGGAAAATTTTCATTGCCTGCAAAAGCGGCATAATACAATTTTTTTTGCGGGTTCCAAGCCACTGTTGCGCCATTGCTGCCGCTGCTACCAGGCATTTTGAGGCGCATTTTTTCTGTCAATTCCACCGTTTTTTGCGCAAAAACCGCCGAAGTTGTAGCGATTAAAAGCAAAAGCAACATCATTTTTTTTCTCATTTCCATCAATTGATTTTTTAAAATATTAAAAAAAATATAAGACAACAACAAATAAATGTATCAATACGATGCCGCTTTTGTGGAAATTCCATTTTTTAATTTCTTTTCAGAAAAAAAATAGAAAAAATGGGTAAAAAACACTTGACAAAAATTTTAGAAGTTATACGTGATTTCGTTTTCTTCTATGGAAATATTATGATTTTCTTCTAATTTTTCAATAATTTTTTCAATATTATGATGGATTGCAATTTCCTGATTGTGGAGCAAAATATAATTCTTGAGCAACGAAATATCTGACGGACGGTTGCCCGAACGCAACAATCGGCGGACGGTTTCCCGCGCAGTTTCTTCAATAATTTGGTCAGAATCGGTAATCACGTCAATGTCCAAATTTTTAGTCGCGCCTTCGAGCATGGCGGCACGTGCGCCATTTATTTCGCCGTTCGACGTTGGCTCGACCATCATTTTTTCCTCAAATTTCGGTGCGATACTGGGGGGGGGCGTTTCTTGCGGTTTTGCGACGGTTTTTTCCGCTTTTTCGCTTTCATTTTTGGGCTTCACGCGCAAGCACGACCGACCCGTAGAATTGATGAAATTGACCAACGGGTCGAAACTTGGGTCGTTCGACAAAATGGCAAACTCCAATTCGGGCGCAATTTTTTCATGCAACTTACCCATCAAAAAACAAATATGATAATTAACATCACCAACGGTTGCGCCTGCCACACTTATCCACTTCACATTGCTGCCCATTCGCTGCATTTCTCGGACGAGCATGAGCGGCACATCGTCCACCATTTCATTGACAAAAACAAAAACTTTGTCGCAAACTTTCTCCAATTTCTTGAATCGGATTTGTGTAAGCGTATCAAAATCCACGAAAACGTAGCGGCGCGTCTGATTATTCATAAAAAAAACTTATATTTATATCTCAAAAAGTTGTAAAATGATAGTTCAAATCTGTTTTCCTAAAAAAAGCCTCAAAATTATTCTTTTTTTGCAAACTTTGGTGTTGCTTTTTTAGGTAATTTTTTATTTTTATTTTTTATTATCTTTTTCTTCCAAAATATCTTCGATTTGCTCGATGGTTTTCATGGCATTTTCGAGTATTTTTTTGCGTTCTGTTGTGTCGTTTTTTACATTTCCACCGAAACGCGCCATTTCGCAGCGTTGCAAAATTTGTTCAAAATTTTGAATTAATTTGCTAGGAATTTCAGAATCTTGCAACGTTTTTTCAATATTTTCGATAGAATATTCCGAAGGTTGCAACCCAAATTTATTGCCCAAATAGCTATACAACGCCTTTGAAATTTCTTCAAAAAATGCCAAATCGGGTTTTCCAACCAAACTATCCGCCAACCGAAAACGTTGTGTTACAATGCGTTCAGCCTGCATTTTCAGGCGTGTTTTTTCATCAATTTTCGACAATCGCATTTGGCGTTCTCGCCAAAAACCAGCCAACGCCAATGCCATGAAAGGGAGCAAAACGAGCGTCCAAAATAGGGTTCCGCCTCCCCCCCCAGTATCCGAACCGCTCCAAACGGTTTTGAGGCTTGCCAACGCGCCTCGCGTGGTTTCGCTTGCAGAAATGGTGGCAGTCGGGTTGGTTCCCTGCGAAATTTGCAAAGGAAAACTGGACAAATTGGCAGATAAAAACGCCTTTTTTTCAGGTTCAAAATACGAAAAATGTGGTTGCAAAACCAACGCGCCCGCCTTTTTGAGCAATACGATGTAGTCAAATTCTTTGGTTGTCCAGATTTCGCCGCCGTTTTCAGTTGTGCGCTCGCTGACGAGTTTGGGTTCGTAAAATTCAAACCCATCTTGGGGCAAAAGTTGTGGCGCAACGAGTCGTTTAGGGTCGCTATTCGAGCGAATCGTAAGGCGCAACGTCAGTGCCTCGTCTGTCGAAGCCGTCGTTTTGCTGATGCTCGCCGTCGCCTCCAACGCGCCAACGATGCCCGAAAAATCAGCTGGCACACCCGAAGTTGGGGGCGTATTGACCTCAAATTCGAGCGAATTGGCAATCAATCGGACTGCCTCAATTGCCTGTAAACTGATGCCAAAAGGGTCGCGTGTGTCGCCATTTTTGACTACGTATGCTTGAATTTGAAGTGGTTCGAGCGCGATTTTGCCCAATTGTTGCCCAAAAATGGCAACGCTGCCCAACGAGCGCACCATAAAACGCTTGCCGCCGATATTTGTCACTACATCGTTTCTATCAATTTCCGTCAACGGCTGCCTAAAAAAACCTTGATAACTTGGCTCCGAAATCAAATTGACTGACCGCAAAGAAATTGACGAATATATTTTATAATCAATTATAACTTGTTGTCCAACAGTCAATTGTGTGGTATGTACTTCTGCTTTTACGAATACGTCTTTTGATGCGTCGTTTTGTGTCGCCCCCGTTTTGGCAGGTTTTCCAACCTCGACGACGAGTGGCGTGGTTTGCTTCCATACATTTTTTCCCTGCCGCATTTCTGCGCCTGCGATTTCAAAATTTCCTTCCCGTTTTGCCCGCAATTCGTAGTTCAAGGCAAAAGATTTAGAGACTTTTCCGTTCAAAATTTGTTCTGAAATCATGCGATTTGGTCCAGAAATAACCTCAAAATCAGCCATTCTGGGCGGTGTAAATTGCGACACCGCGTCGTCGCGAATCAACAATTTAAGCAAAAAAACTTCTCCAACCGACACACGCCGTTTGTCCACACTCGCTTCAATAACTTGCGTAGCAACTTTATTTAAAATTATAAAAAATAAAAATATTAAAATTGAAATTTTCCTCACCGTCTGGTTATTTTTTAATCACTAATTTGATAACAAAAAAAATCTTTTCAACTACCAATCTTTGGCATTTCGCTTCGGGCTGGGTTTGCCTTTCAGCATTCTTTGTTGCACTTTTCGCTCTTCTTCGTTCATAATTTGCAACATTTGCTCACTTTGCGTCTTCGATACTGGGGGGGTATCTTTTTTTGGATTGTTCTCCTTGTTTTCAGGCTTTTTGTCTTGATTCTCCTTATTTTGACCTTTATTTTGGTCTTTATTTTCTTTATTTTCTTGCTTTTTTTGATTTTGTTGTTTTTTCTGACGGATTGCATTGGCAAGATTTTGCTTGGTTGCTTGGTCGTTTGGTCGAATTTCTAACGACTTTCGATAACTTGCAATGGCTTTGTCAAACTGTTTTTGCTCAAATTGGGCGTTGCCTAAATTGTGCAACGCATCAGCTCGTAACGGGCGACTGACGTTCGGATTGTCAATAATTTGCTGATATTTTTTTGCCGCTTCTTCAAACCGTTTTTGTTGATAAATCGCATTTCCGAGATTGTATTCCGACTTTTGTAAGGCTTCTGTCTCGTCGGATTTTGCTTTGTTTTTGGCAGCTGCTTCTACCGCTTTTCGATATTTTTCTTCTGATTTATTGAAATGTCCTTGCGCGTAGGCGTTGTTGCCCTCTCGCAAATTTCGGTGCGCCGTTTGTGCCGACGCATTCAGAGAAAAAAATAAGAATATAAAAATTATATAGAATTTTTCAGATTTCATCGAACCGTTCATTTTTTTGCAAAAATACATTTTATTTTGAATCTTAAAATTTAAAAAACGTAATTTTGCGCCCAAAAAACGCCCCCCCCCAGTATCCAAGACGAAAAAGGTGTTTTTTATTGCCAATTTTTTATCACTTTTTTTATAAATTACAAGAGAATATGCGTCAAAAATACGAAACGTTGCTACAAATCCGCACCGCAATTGCCAATGGCGAGACCAATTTGGTGGGTTTGGTGGACTATTATTTGCAACAAATCGAAAAAACGCGACACCTTAATATATACGTCGAAACTTTTGACGAAGAAGCCTTTGCGCGGGCGCGCCTGCTCGACCGCAAATTTCGAGAACAACCCGATTCGGTAGGCGAATTGTACGGTTTGGTGGTCAGCATCAAAGACGTGATTTGCTATGCGGGGCATAAAGTGAGTGCCGCGTCGAAAATATTAGAAAATTTTGAATCCGTTTTTTCAGCAACCGCCGTCGAGCGATTGTTGGCTGCCGATGCCATCATTATTGGGCGCACCAATTGCGACGAATTTGCGATGGGTTCGACCAACGAAAATTCAATTTATGGCGCAACGCGCAATGCCGACGACCCCAACAAAGTGCCAGGCGGTTCGTCGGGCGGCGCGGCGGTTTCGGTTCAGGCGCATACTTGCCTCGTGGCGTTGGGGTCGGACACGGGCGGTTCGGTGCGGCAGCCCGCTGCTTTTTGCGGTGTTGTGGGCATGAAACCGACTTACGGACGCATTTCGCGGCATGGTTTGCTGGCTTATGCTTCGAGTTTTGACCAAATTGGAATTTTGGCAAACGACATTTCAGACGTAGCAAAAGTGTTGGAAATCATCGCGGGCGAAGACGATTTTGATGCAACTTCGGCAACACAATCCGTCGAAAAATATAGCGATTTGCTTGAAAAAAATGATTTTTCGACTCGAAATGAAGGGAAAATCAAAATTGCATATCTCAAATCGGCGCACGAAGCAAAAGGTTTTGATGCAGAAATTTTAGAAAAAACCCAAAAAGCAATGGACATACTGGGGGGGGCAGGTTTTGAACTCGAAGGTGTGGATTTTGATTTTTTAGATTACATTATTCCAACTTATTATGTCTTGACGGCTGCCGAAGCGTCTTCTAATTTGTCGCGTTACGATGGCGTTCGCTATGGTTTTAGAGCCGAAAACGTCAAAAACTTGGAAGAAACTTACAAAAAAACGCGGACAGAAGGGTTTAGTGCCGAAGTGAAACGACGTATTTTGTTGGGGACATTTGTCCTCAGTTCGGGTTATTATGAGGCGTATTACACCAAAGCACAGCAGGTTCGACGGCTGATTTCGGATAGAACGCAGCAGATTTTTGAACAATATGACTTCATTTTGATGCCCGCTTCGCCGCTTCCTGCTTGGAATATTGGCGAAAAATCGGCGAATCCAGTGGCGATGTATTTGTCCGATATTTTCACGGTGCAAGCAAATTTGGTAGGCATTCCTGCCATCGCGTTTCCGATTGGGCGACACAGCGAAGGCGGCGGCATCGGCATTCAGCTATTGGCTCCAAAATTTGAAGAATCTAAATTATTGGCGTTTTCTAAAAAAATGCACGCCATTTTGAAAGAAAAAATGTAGCATAAAAACCAAAAAAAGTTAATGTCTTTTTGGTAATTTTAACATATTTTTAAATTCAATATTTTGATAATCAAGCATTTATTCAGATTTTTGATTTTTAAATTCTTTAAAAATCGTATTTCTAATTGCTAAATTATCAATGTTTTATGCGCATAAAATTTAAAATATTTTAAAAAATCATTAAAAAAGCCACCCCCCCAGTATAAAGTGACTTTTTTAGGGTATTTTGGTCTGAACCATCGAAAGTTGCAAGGTTTTTGCAGTAAAAGGAAAAAGGTTACCTTTGCGTTAACTTTTCGTTTACGATTTGTTCAGATTTCATTTATTTTTAATTATACTTTGAGAAAAAAACGAACAAACGGCACAACAATTGACGAAAAAAAAGGGTAGGTTTTTTGAAAGAAAAAACTGCCTCGCGCACGCTAACAAAACTATGAGCAAAATATTTTTTTGAGATTACATACACGTCGCCACGCCTCGCATACTGGGGGGTGCGTCGAAAAATGAGAAAAACTAAATCATTTCTGAAAAAATGGATATCCGTTATTTTTTGAGCGTCTTAGGCAGACGCAAATGGCTTTTGATGGCTTCGGCACTTTTGGCGGCAGTGTTCGCTTGGTTTCTGATTGGTTTTTTGCCTAAATCTTACAAGTCGTCGGCTTCGGTGGCGACGGGTTTGATTGAACAAAAGAGCATCAAAGTCGGCGAAGAAAGTGTTTTTCAACAAGAATTTGAGATTCAAACCAAATTCGACAACATGATTGAACTCATCAAATCGCGCCCGACGATGGACGAATTGACGAAACGCCTCATGTTGCACGACTTTGCGACCGACAAAGCGACCGCCTTCCGAACCCTAAAATCGGACGACCTGAAAACAATCGCTCCTGCCGAACTCGACGCATACATCGCCCAATTGCAAGCCAGCAAAGACACTTTTGGCATCAGAAATGGAGACGAAATCAACTTTTTGCGCACCGCCCGAAAGGTCGAAAAGGCATTGAAATATGACCAAGAATCGTTGTTGAAAAATTTTGAAATCAAACGGGTGGACAAATCCGACAATATCCGCATCGAATTTAAATCCGAAAAAGCGGACTTGTCTTACTATGTCGTGAAGACGATTTGCAACGAATATTTGAACAATTATTATCGAGACAAAGGGCAAAATACCAATACTTCGTATTCGTTTTATAACAATATTTTAAACGAAAGAAAAGCGCGTTTGGACAGCATTATGCTTGAAATGAACGGCTATACGCAAAATCAAGGCATCGTTGCCCTGCCCGAACAGAGCCAAACGGTGGTGAAACAGATTTCCGAAGTTCAAAAATTGTATGACGACGAAGTCAGAAAATTGCGCGAAGCTGAGCAAATTTCTATGATTTATAAAAATAGTCAGAAAAATTTAACGCCACGACAAGCAGACGAATACAGCACAGCCGTCAACAACAGTAAAGACATTATTGAAATTGACCAAAATATCCGCACACTCAACGAGCGTTTTGTGTCAACGGGTTTGAAAGATAAAAAAATTAAAGAACAAATTGACAATTTAAAGAAAAAAAGAGAAGAATTGTCGGCGCAAATTGCACGCGCCACCCGCCCTCAAAAAGATGTGGTAGATGACAAAGAAAAAGAAATATATTTAAAAGAAATTGATGCAAATGCCCGATTGGAAGCCGCACGCCAAACCGCAACCGTCTATGAATCGCGGTTGAAACGCTTGAACGGTGAGCTTTCAAAACTCGTGGGCAACAATGCGACGTTCAATCGCTTGCAACAGCAACTCGAAATTGCGCAAGCCGAATACAAAGCCGCCGCCGAAAAACAAGATTTGGCGCAAATAAACGTATCGAGCATTGGGCAAGAACGTCCCATGCGCGTGGTCGAGCCGCCATTGCCCGCCGACAAACCCGAAAAATCGAACCGCGTTTTGATGGCTGCCTTCGCAGGCGTGGGAACGGCGACGATTATAACACTATTGTTGTTTTTGTTGATTTACAACGACCAATCGTTGAGTAATCCGTATCAAATTCAACGTTTGGTGAACATACCCGTATTGGGGATTTTGAATAAATTATCGCCTTCAAATCTGAACAATTTCAACCAATTTTTCACGACTTCTGCATTTGAAAATCGAGAAACGGAATTTTTCAAGGAGTCGCTACGCCGATTGCGGCATGATGTGGAGTCAAGCGGAGGGCGTTCATTTTTGTTCGTTTCCTTGAAACCCAACGAAGGGAAATCGTTTTTGGTGGCAGCGTTGGCGCACGCACTGGGCTTGAAGAATAAGAAAATTTTGTTGATTGATACCAATTTTAAAAACAATACACTCACCAGTCTGACTTCCAGCGTATTGCCAAAAGGCGATGCGCAGGCGCAAAAAAGTTTGGGTGTTGCGAGTGAATTGGGTTTTCCAATCAACTTGGCAGAAGTCGATATTATCGGCAACAAAGGTGGGCATCAGTCGCCTTCGGAGTTGTTGGCGGGTGTAGATTTTCGCCAAAAAGTGGATAATTTCAAGGAACAATACGATTATATTTTCTTGGAAGCGGCTTCGGTGAGTAGTTTTTCTGATGCACGCGAGTTGGCTGATTTTGTGGACAAAGTAATTCCCGTTTTCGATGCAACCAGTAAATTGAAAGATTCTGACAGAGAAGGTGTTGCTTTTTTGAGACGACTCAACGGAAAATTACTGGGGGGTGTCCTCAACAAAGCTGATTTGAAACAAATTTAGGGTCAGTTCTTAAAACACCCAAAAAAATAACGATGGAAAAAGCAAACACTACTCCTACTTCTTACTGGCTATCGTCGGGTTTTTACGCGCTGCTCAATCAACTGACGCAGATGGTGTTCAATCTCGGCAGTGTAATGTTATTGTTGAGAATGCTCGATAAACAGACGTGCGGGTCGTGGATTTTATTCATGACGCTCACCTCTTTTATCGAAGTAGCGCGAACGGGTTTGTTGCAAAATGGAATGATTTCTTTTCTTTCTACGGCTCCAAAATCCGAATATCCAAAAATTTTGACAGCTTCGGTGGTCTTGAATTTGGGTCTTTCGTTCGTTTTTGCGGCGTTGATACTGGGGGGGGGGCATTTTGTGGCTTCGTTTTATGGAAATGATGTCCATTTAACGAGTCTATTAAAAATTTATGCCCTCACTACGTTTGCGTTTTCGGCACTCTACCAATTCAATTTTATTCAGCAAGCCAATCTTGATTTCAAGGGTTTGTTTTGGTCGAGTTTCGTCAAAAATGGTGGATTGTTTATTTTTATTGCCTATTTATTTTTTTCGCATAAAAATTTTTCGCTAACGGATATTGCATTTTGTCAATTTTTCACGACCATTCCGAGCGCATTGGTTGCCTACGGATTTGCGCGACCTTATCTAAATTTTTCCAGAAAAATAGACCCTGAATGGGTAAAAAAACTATTGCATTATGGAAAATTTGCGATGGGAACCAATTTTTTTACCATGCTTTTCAAAAATGTGGATAGGACTTTGTTGGGAAAATTTGCATTGGATAGCCTTTCTACCTACGACCTTGCGTTGAAAATAAACCAGTTGGCAGAAGTGCCGACGACGACTTTGGCGACTATTTTGTTTCCAAAATCTGCCCAACGCGCCAACGACGCAGACGGTGGACGCAGCGCGGCGCGACAACTCTACGAAAAATCCGTAGGCGTGTTGCTCGCCCTCATTTTGCCGATGACAATTGGTGTGCTTTTTTTCGCCGATGTGATGGTGCAAATTATTGGTTCTGAAAAATATGCGGCGGCGGCTCCCATTTTGAGAATGACCATTTTTTATGGTTTTTTTACCGCTTACGCGATTCAGTTCGGAACTATTTTGGATAGTTTGAAACGTCCAGACCTCAATTTTTACATCACGGCATTAGGCGCGGCGGTCAATTTTAGTTGTAATTATTTTTTCATTCGACAAATCGGTTTGCATGGTGCGATTTATGGCACTTTGTTGGGTTCGACGATTATGTTTTTGGTGATGCAAATCGTATTGAATCGCACCATCGGCACTTCGCCTTTTCCTCCATTTGTTTATATGGTTGACTTTTATCAACAGTTTTTTAAGAAAATTACAAGTCGTTTTCGCAAAAAAACAATTGTTCAGAACGCAGAAGTTATCCACAATGAAAATTTAAACAATGTGGAAAAACTCGTTGAAACAGAAATTTCACATTCAGAAAATGTGGAAAACGAAAATAAAAGTGTGATTTCCCTAGAAAAAATTGTGGAAAATGGTGTTTATACTGGGGGGGGGCATGTGGAAAACTCAAAACGCACCACACCCAAGTTGAAAGGTTGGTTGGGCGAAGAATAATTTTTTTTTAGCATAAATTAAAAGACAAATAGAAGTGATATGAACCCTTATCAATGCGATGTGGTGATGTTTACGTTGTTTAGAGACGATGCGCAATATTCGTCTGTTTCGATGAGTTTGGCAAAGGAATTTGCCAAAAATCATCGGGTTTTTTACATCAATCACCCCTATTCTTTCAAAGATTGGTGGACGTTGCGACACACCAAAAGCGTATCGAAACGGGCAGACGCATTGGCGCAACACTCCATTACGTTCGAGCCGCATCCGACGATTCCGAACGTCATCATCGTTACGCCGCCGCCTACTTCGCCTATTAATTTTATGTCAAATGGCGGTTTATATCGTTTTTTTTCTAATAGAAATAATGCGAAAATAGAAGAAACTTTGCGACAAACGATTCGTCGTTTCGGCATTAAGCAATATGTGTATTATAATTGTTATAATCCATTTTTTCTCAATCAAATGCCTTCGGAATTGCCTGTTTTTCCCGTTGCAAACGTTTATCATTCAATAGACGACCTTGATTTTGACCCCTACACCGCCAAACACGGCACGCGATTGGAAAGAGAAAGTATTAAGAATGCCGACATCGCGATTACGACTTCGAGCGCGTTGCGAAAAAAATATCTTGCCATCAAACCCAACACCGAAATATTGACCAATGCCGTTGATATTTCTATTTTTAGCAAAGTGTTGAAAGAAAATTTGGCGCGTCCGAAAGAAATTCGAGATGTAAAAACCAAAATTATTGGTTTCACTGGCAATTTGGATTACTTGCGGATTGATTATCCGTTATTAAAAAAAATTGCATTGCGACATAGCGAAAAAACCCTCGTCATCGTCGGACCGATTAATTCTGACGAATTTTATAAGGTCGGTTTGGACAAAATTAGCAATGTGATTTTCACAGGTTCTAAAAAAATTGACGAATTGCCGAATTATGTGCAGGCATTTGATGTGGCGATTATCCCGTTTTTGCTCAACGACGTGACGCGCTCTATCTATCCATTAAAAATTAATGAATATTTGGCGGCTGGACGCGCCGTTGTTTCCACTACTTTTTCTGATGACATACAATTGTTTAAAGATGTGATTTACTTGGCTGATGGTCACGACGATTTTTTGAACAAAATAGACAAAGCCATTGCCGAAGACAACGACGACCGCATCATCGCACGCGCCACCGTTGCCAATCGAAATACGTGGGCAGACCGCGTAGAACAATTCTGGGATTTGGTCAAAAATTTTGTCGAAAAGAAAAAAACAGCTACCCCCCAGTATCCAACCACTTTGAAATAGTTTTTTAGAAAAAAATAGCAATTTAAGATGGAAAATCAAGACAATCTTGACCCCGATTTCGACCCAAAAAATCCGTATGGTCTCACGCAAAGCGAGCGATTTTCGGAATTTGCTGCCATATTTTTAGTGGCATTGGTGTTGGTGGGTTCGTTTTTAAAAGTAATGTTTTTTTAATCCATTACATCAAAATATTTCAACCATTTTTATCATTTTTATAGAAAAATAAACAAAAAAAATGTCAAAACTTCTGGCATTTAGGGCGAATGTTCAGCAATGGATGTTCGAGCAAATTACGTTGCGCAAACTCGATTCGCCATTGGGCTACGGTTTGGCAGCGTTGGTGGCAATTTTTATCGGCAGCGCGTGGGCGTTGGGCGGCGCGATGTTGGGCATCGTATCGTTGGGCGTTTTTTTTGCGATTCCGATGGTGTTAATGTGCATGTTTTTTACGAATATCGGCATGGGCGTGATGCTCGGCATGGGCTTTTTGGTGGTGGCGGCGGTCAAATATTCCGACGCACCGCTTGGCACATCGCTTGACGGACTGCTGTTGCTGATGTTGGCGGGCATGTTGGTGATACAAACGCGAAAACACAATTGGGCATTTGTGAAAGACCCTATTTCTACGTGGCTACTGATTTGGATTTATTACAATGTGTTTCAAGTACTTAATCCTTGGGCGCAATCGTCTATGGCTTGGCTCTACACGGTTCGGTCGGTGGCAGTGCTGAATGTGTTGTACTATATTGCCTGTTTTGCGTTCAGTTCCTTGAAAAATATCAAAAATATCATGAAATGGATTGTCATTTTGACAACGATTACGATGATTTATGGCTATTTTCAAGAATTTAACGGCATGAACGCCTTTGAGCGACAATGGCTGTACAGCGACAAAGAACGCGCACAACTTTATATGCAATGGGGACGACTGCGCGTATTTTCCCTCCTCAGCGACCCGATGACATTCGGAATTATGATGTGTTACATGGGCGCATTTTGTATCGTCATGGCAAGCGCACCCATCAAAATTTGGAAGCGAATCAGCCTCGCCATTGTGGGCGCAATGATGCTCGTCGTGACCGCCTTCACGGGTACGCGAACTTGTTATGTCCTGATTCCAGCTGGTTTTATTTTTTATGCGTTTATGACCATGTCTCGAAGAGTTTGGATTTTTATTGCCTTTTTTATGATGGTCGGAACTGTTTTGGTCTTGAAATCTACTTCCAATCCGATTATTTATCGCATTCAATCGGCTTTCAAACCCAACAAAGATGCGTCGGCGCAATTGCGTTATTTCAACCAAAAACGGATTCGACCTTACATCTACGAAAGACCGATTGGCTCAGGTTTGGGTTCGACAGGTTTGTGGGCGCAACGATTTACGCCCAATACTTTTTTGGCAAGTTTTGCACACGACTCCTACTACGTCCGATTGGCGGTTGAAACGGGTTGGATTGGATTGATAATTTATATGATTTTTGCATTTATTTTGATGCGACGCGCCATATTTTTTTACAATCGAGTGCGAGACCCCATCATCAAACATCTTTATTTGGGCTTGATAACGGCATTGTTTATCTTGTTTTTGGCAAATTATCCGCAAGAAGCCATCGTACAATTGCCCACTTCGATGATGGTTTATGTCTTTTTCGCAGCATTGGTGAGGTTAAAAGATTTTGACCCGCATTATCAAGAAATCACGAAAAAAATAAATGATTTAAAATCATAAAAAAAAAGTGTCTATACGAATTTTTAAAAATTCGTATAGACACTTTTTCATTCCCAAAATGACTTTCCTCCTCCCTTCGGGGGGATTGAGGGGGGACAATACTGGGGGGTGGTCAAATGAACAAATCTACGGCGATTTTATCCGCCAAAAGTCTGCCAGAATTGGTCAAAAAATATTTTTTTGCTTTAATTTCCACCATTTTAGACTGCACAAAAGGCAACATAGATTGATTGAAATGCTGCAACGTTTTGTTCCCAAATTTCTCGTTGATGTGACGCGGGTCGCAACCCCAAATCGTTCGTAATGAAGTCATTACATATTCATTATATTTTTCATTATCCGTTAAAATTTCTACTGTAAACGGAATTTCATTTTGTTCCAAAGTTTTGATGTAGGCTGCATTGTTAGACACATTCCATTGTCTGGAATTGCCGTCAAACGAATGCGCCGACGGTCCGATGCCCAAGTACGAAACCCCGCGCCAATAGTTAGAATTGTGGCGTGCATAGTGGTCTGGTTGCGCAAAATTTGAAATTTCGTAGTGCACGTATCCATATTTTTGCATCATTTCCATCAACATTTCAAACTGTTGGGCGGCGTGGTCATCGCTCACTTTTTCTCTTTCACCCCGTTTTATGGCTTTTTGAAGTGGCGTTTTGGGTTCTACCGTAAGCGCGTAACAAGACACGTGCGGAATGTCGTATTCAAAAATTTGCTTTAAATTTGCCTCCCATTGCGCGTGCGACGTGGTGGGCGAGCCGTAAATGAGGTCAATCGTAAGGTTGTCGAAACCCAAATCTTGGGCATATTCGATACAAGTTTTGGCTTCGATGGCGTTGTGAGCGCGATTCATAAACCGCAAATCTGCTTCCGAAAATGATTGCACGCCAATGGACAACCGATTGATAGGTGTTGCCCGCAAAGCGGCTAAATATTCAAAAGAAAGGTCGTCTGGATTTGCCTCTAACGTAATTTCTGGGTTCGATACGACGTTATAGTTTTCGTAAATAATGTCAAAAATTCGCAACAATTCGGTTGCCGACAACACCGACGGCGTGCCACCTCCGAAATAAATTGTCTCAATCGTCGCGCCATTTAAGTATTTTTGCTGCAAAAATAGTTCTTTTTCGATAGCAGTCAGCAATGCACCTTTCGACCGCATGGACGTTGAAAAGTGAAAATTGCAATAATTGCACGCTTGCTTACAAAACGGAATGTGTAAATATATGCCTGCCAATGAATTAAGTATTTTTAATTTTTTATAAATGAATCAAAAAATAAAAAAGCAAGTTTTATTGATGAACCGTTTTTTTGGAAAATATTTTTTTGCTCTTTTGATGTTTTTTTTGCTGCAAAACCTTTTGACAGCGCAAAGAAACATCGAATTTCGCTTTTCTGATGTAAACGACTCTTTAATTTTTCAACAATTTGGAAAAAACATTGAAAAAAAACTCAAAAACCAAGCAGAAGACAGCCTTTCGGTCGTCCAGATACTGGGGGGGGGGCTTTTGGAGTTTCAAAATTTAGGTTTTTTAGAAACTTCGTTGGATAGTTTTAGTTTTGAAGAAAAACGGGTGTTGGTTCAACTTCATATCGGAAAAAAGTATGATTGGTTAGAACTTAAAAATGGAAATATCTCAGAAGATTGGTTGTCGTCGGTGGGTTTTCGTCCTTCGTTTTTCGAGTCAAAGGCGGTACAAATTTCGGCGTTGCGCGACTTGCAAAATCGGTTGTTACAATTTGCCGAAAATCATGGATTCCCGTTTGCAAGCGTTTTTTTGGATTCCGTTTCGATAAAAAATGTGAAAAATGAAGCAAAAATTTCCGCCAATTTAGTCATCAAAAAAGGACAATTTGTCAGTTTTGAACAACTCGAACTCGTACAACCCGATTCTGGAAAAGTAAATATCAGCGAAAAATTTTTAATTCAATATCTTGATTTCAAAAAAGGCGAACCGTTTAGTGCCGAGCGCGTGCGCGACATTTCGCGGCGACTCGGCGAGTTGGTTTTTCTTCGAGAATTGCGTCCGACAACGGTTTCGTTTACCCAAGTTGGCGCAAAACTGAAACTGTTTTTAGGCGAAAAAAAGGCAAATGTGTTGGACGGAATTATTGGCGTTTTGCCCAATCCGAATGCTGCCGCAACGGGCGGACGACAATTTTCAATCGTAGCAACAGGAAACGCCGATTTTCAGAATTTGCTCGGCAGAGGCGAACACTTGGCTGCCAAACTCGAACAATTGCGTCCACAAAGTCCTAATTTAGATACAAAAATTTATTATCCATATCTCTTTGATTTGCCTTTTGGTATAGATTTTAATTTTCAACTTTTTAAATTTGATTCGACTTATTTGGACACTAAACTCGATTTGGGCGTGCGATATGTGTTGCGCGGCGGCGATTTTGTAAAAGTTTTTTGGCAAAATTTTACGACTTCAAATTTGACTTTGCCTACTCAAAATATCATTTCCACACGGCGTTTACCGACCACTTTGGACATCACGACACAGGCTTTTGGCATAGAATTTCAACGCGCTCGACTCGATTATCGGTTCAATCCGCGTCGTGGTTTTTCGATTCGTACGCGCATGAGCGGGGGCGCACGGCGGGTGCGTAAAAACACCGAAATCCTAACGCTTCGCGACGACACGGAACCTACTTTTAACTTTGAAAAACTCTACGATTCCGTAAGTCTTAAAAATTTTCAATATAAATTGAATTTTGATATTGACTTTTTTTTGCCACTTGGAAAACGAAGTACGCTGAAAATGGGCGTTCAAAACGGTTTGATACTGGGGGGGGCATCGGCGGCGCGCAACGAGTTGTTTAGAATCGGCGGCAATCGGTTGTTGCGTGGTTTTGACGAAGAACGGATTTTTACGCCGATATTTAGCGTTGCGACGCTTGAATATCGGTTGTTGCTGGCGCGAAATTCGTTTTTATTCGCCTTTTTGGACGGTGGATTTTTTGAAAATGCCCCCCCCCCAGTATCTGAACCCAATTTTCGACGTTTCGACACGCCGCGAAGTTTTGGCGCAGGCATTTCGTTTGAAACAGGCGCAGGCATTGTTGCCATCAATTTGGCGATTGGAAGCAGTCAAAAAATTCCGCTCGATTTTCGGAACGTAAAAACGCATTTTAGCTATATTAATCTTTTTTAAAATTTTTAAGCAGCATTTTTTGAAAAAAAAAGAGAAAAAGTAGATAGTTTACGAATAAATTAATATCATTGCAACGATTTTCAATAGGAAATTTTAAAGTATCATTTGTTTAACAACCAAAAATTTAGAAAAAAATAGTGGAAACTAAAACAGCAACAGGTCAAAAACCAATGATGAGTTTTTGGCAAATCTGGAACATGAGTTTCGGGTTTTTAGGTATTCAATATGGTTTTGGCTTGCAGCAAGCCAATATGAGTCCGATTTATCGTTATTTGGGCGCGGACGAATCCGCCATTCCGGGTTTGTGGTTGGCGGGTCCGTTGACGGGCTTGTTGTTGCAACCGATTATCGGCGCACTTTCTGACAAAAGTTGGTCGCCAAAATGGGGTCGTCGCAAACCTTACGTTTTCATCGGTGCGATTGTGGGCAGTATTGCTATGATTTTGATGCCAAATTCGAGTTCCGTTTTAATGGCAGCCAGTTTGATGTGGTTGCTCGATGCAGGTTTGAACTCTTCGATGGAGCCTTTCCGCGCCTTTGTAGGCGATATGTTGAACAAAGAACAACGTCCTGTTGGCTTTTCGGTTCAATCATTTATGGTCGGTTTTGGTCAAACATTAGCGAATTTAATGCCTTATTTGTTGCCAATCGTTGGCATTTCGTTGGCAACTGCCGACAAATGTGGATTGAGCAACGGCATTCCAAATTCGGTGCGTTATCCGTTCTATTTGGGTGCGGTGGCAATTTTGGCAACCATTTTTTGGACCATGTACACGACCAAAGAATATCCGCCAGCCAACGAAGATTATAAAAAAGAAAAAGTTTTTAGCGATACACAGCATAAAAACATCAAGTTTTGGCATTTGGCTTTGACCATCGGAACGGCACTTTTCGTAATGCTTTTTGCGGTTCGATTGGGTTATTTGAACCAAGAAAAAGCAGTTTCCAATGCTTTGAAATTAGAAAAATGGAACGCCATTGCAGAGGGTTTGAAAACTTCGGGCGCAGACGTGGCCAGTTTGAACAAACTCAATCAAAACTTCAACGCTTACGGTGTTTCGCATGAAAAATTGAAAGACATCAGAGAGGCGATGGTTTGTGCGAAATCCGACACGCTAAAATGGGACGAAATGACCACGCCATTTATGAATTATTGTAAAGACGGCGCAAATTTTGTAACTTCGGAGGCGCAAAACGCCGCATTTATGAGCGCAGGTCTGAAAAATGGCTTGATTTGGGGTTTAGCCGCATTTGCATTGATGTTTCTTGTTTTGAAATTAGGTGTTTTCAAAGAAATTTTGTCGTCGCTTTCTGAAATGCCGCCTGTGATGAAACAACTTTGGTGGGTCAAATTTTTCACGTGGTACGGCTTGCCGTTGATGTGGCAATTTTTGTCTCTGTCGGTGGCGCGTCATGCGTTCAATGCTGCCAGTCCAGAGGCAAATCCAGTAGGTTTTGAAGACGGGACAAAATGGGGCGGACTTTGTTTTGCTGCATTTAGCGTTACTTGCGCCATCGTTTCTGCTTTGATGCCCGTTATTTCACAAAAAGTGGGCAGCAGCCGCGCTACACATGCCTTGTTTTTGGTGATTGGTGGATTGGGCTTTTTCATGATGATGTTTTCAAACGATAAAATGGTTTATCTGGTGGGCATGTCCATCGTCGGTTTGGCGTGGGGTTCTATTATGTCAATGCCTTATGTAATGCTTGCCAACGCCGTTTCGGGCGAACGAATGGGCGTTTACATGGGCATTTTCAACGGCTTTATCTGTGTTCCGCAGTTTATCGGTATGTTGACAGTTCCACTTTTCTACAAAACATTGTTGGGCGACGACCCGCGCAATGCCTTGATTTTGGCAGGTTTTTGCTTGTTAGCGGCGGCAGCTTCGTGTTTTTTAGTTGATGAAAAACAAAGTGCAGCAGCAGAATAATAGATTAACAGCATTGTAAAAAAAATAGTATAGATGAGAAGAATCTCGTCTATACTATTTTTTTTTGATGAATATTTGATTACAAATACCTTTCTCGAATCACGTTGAGGTGATGTTGTTGATGCCCTGCAATCAAGTTCAACAAACCCGAAACAGACATCGTATGGTTGCTGCACGTGCCAGTTTGATGCGCTGCCGAGTCAGGCAAACCTTTGATAAGCGCAATCGTAGCCTTGTGAACAGCGGTCATTTCTTGCAACAAATCGGCGGCGGTTCGGTCATTTGCGCCAGAAACGGGAACGTAATCATTCTCTTCAAAACCCGGCAAAGGCGTTTGGTCGTGTCGGGCAATGCGCAATGCACGATAGGCGAAAATGCGTTCTGCATCAATGATATGTAACAAAATTTCTTTAATTGTCCATTTGCCTTCGGCATAGCGATAGTGTAATTTGGTTTCGTCCAAACTTTCGACCAATGTTTTGGTTTCGATATTCAATTTTTTTAGATGCGCAATTAGGTTTCCACCCTCTGGAACCGCATCAAGATAGCGTTGGAAAAACTTTGGATAAGAATTTCCTAATGGTTTCATTACTTTTTTCATTACATTTTTTTTTACGTTTTTAGAAAAATATGGCTTTGGAGGGCATGATTGAGCTATTTTTTGTCAAATATACTGGGGGGGGGGCTATTTTTGACATCAAAGGTACAATTGTTCCTCAAAAAAAGAAAAAAATTTCCAAAAGGATTTTTAGAAAAAAATCAAAAAGCCATTTTGAGACTTTTCCCAAAATGACTTTTTGATTATCTAATTTATAAATATTCTTATTTTTTTTAAAAATTTAGCTGCGCTTGTAACCTCAACAATTGTCCTTTTTGCAAATTATCTTGTTTTTTAAAGTCTTCGGCGCGGCGTTCTGAAATGGTGTACATCGCCACCAATTCAAAATTTTTATACGGCTGCCATTCTACAGCAAGTTCCAATTCGTTTACGTTGTAGCTACGCGCATCGGTTTCAAACTTCTTGCCGCCTTCATAATGTTGATAACGAATGAACGGAATGATGATTTGATTTCCTTTTTTTACCATATAACTCAACGTAACATAGCCGCCTCTCAACGGTTTTGTTTCTACGGAATCCGTGATTTTGTTAAATTCTGGACCTCTTCCTACGTTATATTCTGCTTGAATACCAAACGGTTTTGGATATAAAACGAAAGTTGCCGCCACCCGTTGGTCTAAGTAATTAAGTGTTTTTAAATATTTTACGCCTGTACTGAGGTTTTCGGCAGGCATTGTCCAATCGCCCGTGTAGGCTTGAATGCCCGGTTCAATAATTTGATTTTTTACTTTTACGGGATAAGAAAATCGCGCCACAAATTGCGGTTTGTTGTTCAATTCAGGTCGGTTTGCCGTTTGTCCGTTAAACGCCCCAAAGCCAAACACGCCATAATCGCCCGACCCTTTCAAACCATCGTCCACCAACGATTTCAATAACTTGCGTTTCTCTTCGGGAGCCCAATAAAACATTACCCCCAAATCGCGTTCGTTAGACAACGCACTATTTACGGCATCATTTCGGTCAAGCGGCAAACGGTTTTGGCTTGATTGCATATTTTCAAAACCGTAGGGGATTTTGCTTTGCCCAATCCGAAAACGAAACTCTTTTTTTGCATCTAACGCCACGTCGAAATACGCATCGCGTAACTGACCAAAATGCAAACTGGTCGTAGAAGCCGACGACGCAAAATCAGGTTGCACATAAAAATAGACGCGGTCGTGAATATTTCCACTAAAAATAATTCGCATACGACGCAAGAAAAAACCGCCGCCATCGCCCCAAGACCTGTCGCATTGCTCACATTTTAATTGAGAATTGGTTTCGAGCAAACGATTGTAGCGCACTTGCATGTAACCGCGAATAGAAAACGTTTCAAACCAATGTTTTTTAACTTCGACGGCAGCTTTGGGTGTCGTATCAATTAAATTAAAAATATATAAATCGTTCTTTTTCAATTGAATTGGGTGGCTAGATTCAGTTTTTGGTGTAAGATTTTGTGTCGCTATTTTGACAGAATCAACTTCGGAGATTGGTTCTCCTTTCGCAAAAAAACAAACCGAACACAACAGCATAGTTGTAAAAAAATTTGGTAGATACATTTTTTGAATAATTTTGATTTTTAATAATAAAAAACGCTCCCCCCCAGTATTTCGGCGGATTTTTGCGCGGCGAATGTGCATTTTCGACGCAAATGTAGAAAACAGGTAACTTTATTGCGGCAATTTCAATATGAAATTATTATTAAGTTTTTTTCTTCAAAAATTAATAATTTTTTAAGATTGAAATCAAGGCGGCTTTCCAAAGTATTTATCAACTTTGTGTCAAAATTGAGTGAAATCAATTCTTAATATTTCATAATCATTATCATTACTTTTAAATTTAGAAAAAAATTATGTTTGGATTAGATACTTCTATGCTTTCTTCTGGCATGACGATATTGTTTTTTTTCTGTATTGTCATGGTGTTTGCGTTTGAGTTCATCAATGGTTTTCACGATACCGCCAATGCGGTGGCAACCGTTATTTACACAAAAACGTTGCAGCCTGTCACGGCAGTAGTTTGGTCGGGTTTGATGAATTTTTGTGGCGTTTTGTTCAGTGCCACTTTAGGTTATACCGTTGCGATGAAAATTGCCAATTTGTTGCCCGCCGAAGCCCTGTTGCAGTCAGGCGGAAATAGCGGACAAGCGGCGGCGATGGCAATTGCCGTTTTGTTGGCGGCGATTATTTGGAATTTAGGAACTTGGTATCTTGGCATTCCCTGTTCAAGTTCGCATACCTTGATTGGTGCTTTGTTGGGTGTGGGCATTGTGTTTTCCTATTTGCCCGAAAACGTCAACAAAGTGACGGTGAACATGGACGAAGCTAAAAAAATTGGTCTGTCGCTTTTGGTTTCGCCGCTTTTTGGGTTTTCGGTCGCCATTGTACTGATGTTTGTGCTGCGGTCGTTTATGAAAACCAAAGAAGCAAAACAAATTTTTAAAGAACCAGAAGCCGACGCACGTCCGCCGCTTTGGATTCGCGTGATTTTGTTTTGTACTTGTACGTTGGTCAGTTTTTTTCACGGGTCGAACGACGGGCAAAAAGGTTTGGGTTTGTTGTTGGTCATTTTGATGGCTTTCATGCCACTCCAACACGCGCTTTCTCCTGAATTTAGCCAACAAAAAGCGATGGCTTCGCTCGAAACCATTCAAAATGCCTTGCCTTTGAAAGATACGGCAGCAGCTTATGCGCCAAAAGAACTCACACAAGCAGGCGTAACAATTGGCTTGCTCAAAAATGATATTATGACTGCCAATTTGAGCGAAGTAAAAACGGCATTTAATATTCGCAAGCGAATCAGTGTTTTAGGGAAAAGTGTAAAAGTTTTACTTGATGAACCCAACGTGATTCAAAATGTGGCAGCGCAAAAAAGCATCAAAAAAGAACTCGAAACGCTAAAAAATTATACGACCCACGTTCCATTTTGGGGTTTGATTATGATTTCATTGGCGTTGGGCATCGGCACCATGATTGGTTGGAAACGGATTGTCGTTACCATCGGAGAAAAAATTGGCAAACGCCACATGACCTACGCCGAAGGTGCAACTGCCGAACTCGTAGCGGCGGTCACGATTGGTTTGTCTTCTAATTTTGGTTGGCCCGTTTCGACCACGCACGTCCTCAGTTCGGGCGTAGCGGGCGCGATGGTGGCATCGAAAGGAACTAAAAATTTGCAACGTTCTACGATTACCAACATCGCATTGGCTTGGTTGTTGACTTTGCCCGTCACCATTATTTTGTCGGGTGGCTTGTATTTGTTGTTCAGAATGTTTTTGTAAAAAAAAATAATTCACAATAAAAAAAGTGATTTTCTTTTCCGTCTCGAAAAGAAAATCACTTTTTTTTTTATGGATTTTTCATAGAAAAATGCCCCCCCCCAGTATAATTCCACCGAAAAGCGTTTTTTTTTTAGAATTGTCCTTCTAGATTTTCAACTTGTAATTTTCCTGTGGGAACTTTGATTTGCCATTGCGACAGTTGCGAATTGGTTTGAAATCCGTATCCAAAAATCTGTTGCCCTGTTTGGGTAATTTTCACAAATTTTGTAGAAGAAATGATGTTCGAGGCTTCGTCCCATTCGAGTTCGGAGGTTTCGAGTTTTCCGTCTATCGTGCTGGTCCAAACCACGTCGTCTTTAATGATGGTCTTTCTTTTTGTTTCGTCTCTGACGGCATATTTTCCTGTCAAAACACCTTGTTCGTTCATCAAAAGGTCATAAAAAATAACTTTCACGCCTTCCGTAAATTCCTGTTTTGCGGTCGGACGAATGGAATAGAGCATCGTTTTGCCCATCACCTTGACGCGCACTTGCGCCGAATCGCTGTAAATGAGTTCTACGTCGGTGCCGCGTTCGACCATCGCTTGCTCGCGGGTGAGCAAAGGGTCGTCGTTCTTTGTGACGCAACTCGCAAAGCTAATAAAAATTCCAAACGCCGCTATTTTTTGAATCAATTTCATTTTTTTTAATTATTTTTCTTTCATAAAAACGCTCATTTTTGGGTAAATGTTACTTTGTAAAATTAAAAATTTTTCAAGAGAATTGGTTTGTTTTTTTCTTTTCTTCAAAAAATGATTATCAATTTAAAATTTTGCCGTAATTTTGGAGTCAAAAGTGAGTTAACAAAATTTTTAATTTCAAGAAAAAAAAGATATGAGTGATTACCAATCGCAACAAAATGAAGGGCGCGCTGCCAGACAAAACGCCTCGAACGGGCGGCTTGTGCTGTTGTTAGGACTGTTAGGTTTGTCGGGTTTTATGTGTTATCGGGCATTTTTTGGCGATAATACTGGGGGGGGGGCGGTTGCGTTGCCACATGCCATGCAAGTCAAATATGTACCGTCCGATTTCAAACCCAACCTCGATGACGAAAAAACATTGCTGATTTTGAGCGACCCACAACGCTACAAAGATGATTTTGATAAATTGATTTATAATTTCAACGTGTCTTTGCTCTTGCACATCGCCACGCGCATGGACTTGCCTGAACAAACGCGCCAAGCCTGCATCGGCGAATATAAACGTCAACACCCCTACATTCGGCAAATGTATTTCAATGATTTCATTGGTTTGCGCGACTCGACGAGCCAAATTTACAACGCTTGGTACGAATCCGAATCCAAAGGCGCAGTAGATTTGCTCAACGAAGTGGCATCGAAATATACGTGTTTTTTTGTAACGCAAATCCTAACAACCGTCTTGCAAACCCAAGACGGGAAATTTGTTGTGAAAGGAAAACGGGTCGAAACACCGTGCAGCATCGCGCTCACCGAAGGATTGCGCCCGACGATTGCCAAACTCCAAAAATATGCGGCGGTCAAAGATTTTTCTTACGCAAAAGGCATGATTAAAGAAAAAGTAGAACGCACGATTGCCGAACTTGCCGTCGTGGAAGTCAAAGATAGAAAAGGAATAAAAAAACAAATTGACAAAACCATCGCAGGTTATAAAGTTTCGACCAGTACCATCGAAATTTCGGCGATTAGCGTTGCAAAAATAGGTTTTGATTTGCAAAAATATTTCAATATGACGGTGGACGACGACAAGCAAATCGTCACTTTGGTGATGCCACAAGCGCAAATCCTCTCGCACGAGGTCTATCCAAAAGTTGATGCCGTTGATGTGGGTTATTGGGCAGGCTTGACAGAAAGTGATTTTAACAACAACCTCAACACGTTGCGCCAAGCATTTCGAGAGGATTTGAACCAATCCAAATATTTTGCAGACGCGCAAACCAAAGCCACCGAACTCATGAAAACCATGCTCGAACCTATGATTCGAGGCATCAATAAAAATTATAAAATGCAGGTTAGGTTCATTCAACCGGGTTCGTTAGACTATAATTTGCCGAACCAAAACCCAGTAAAAACACCCGCCACGCCGCAACAACAAATCAAAAAAGTAGCGAAATAAATAAAAGAAAAATCGTTTTCACGCGCTCGAAAGACACATGAAAACGATTTTATTTTTTTAGAAAAAATTATTTGATATTGTATAATTTTTTATACGCGGCTTCGTATTTGTCGCCAGGAGTCCATTTTGGTTGCGTTTTCCGATTGGCAATCAGGCGTGCGGTGTGCGCGTAAGATTGACAATATTTGTAGAGATACGGAAAATCAATGGTTTCAGGATTGTCGGCAACGGCGTGATAATATTTGAAAATAGCATCATCAAATTTCCGAAAACCCGGCGAAAACGTAGGTGCAGGAATGCCTTGCGCAGCAAAACTAACGTTGTCCGAGCGGTCAAACAAGTTCTGTTCGGGCGCGGGGTCGTCAATTACGTCTAAACCAAATGCTTTGGCGGCGGTCACGATTTCGGTTTTGCAATCGGTTCTGTCCAATCCAAACATCGTCAAAATTTTAGTATCCGAATAGCCCGCTCCATCACAATTGAGATTATAAACACATTTGTTCATCTCCACCAATGGGTGTTTTGCGTAATATTCGCTGCCCAACAAACCCAACTCTTCGCCCGTGAAACCAATCACCAAAATAGAACGCTTGGTTTTGATTTGGGAAAGTGCTTTCGAGGCAAACAAAATAGCCGAAACGCCAAACGCATTGTCGCGTGAACCGTTGAAAATCGAGTCTTCGGCAGTGTATTTTCCGCCGCCGTTTTTGCCCGTTCCCACGTGGTCAAAATGCGCTGACAAGACGATATATTCATTTTTCAATGTCGGGTCAGTGCCTTCAATGATGCCTGCCACGTTGTAACTGGTCACTTTTTGCTCTTGTCTTGCGCCAATTTCGAGACTCAACATTTTGGTTTTGTCTTTCGTCAACATGGCTCTTGCTTTTTCGGCATCTACCCAAATGTGTGGTATCGAAGTGGCTTTTTCACCTTCTTTTTTGCCATCGAGCATCAATCGCGGTGCCATGAAATAGCTTTTTATCATCGAAAATTTCACCTTTGCAGAGAAAACTTCTACCAATGCAACTGCGCCCGCGTTGGCAGCCATTTTGGTTTTGGCTTCCGATGCTTGCATGGCTTCGTATGGCGATTTGGTTTTAGGTGTTCCCAAACCTGTAATGATGATTTTTCCTTTTACGTCCACGCCTTTGAAATCGTCGGTTTCCTCGTCTTTCCAACCATAATCCATGAAAACAACAGGAATATCGGTCAACGAAGTAACGCCGTCTCCTTCAATTACTAAAAAATCTTCTAAAATTTTGAGGGTTGCGCCGTTTGCATTCAGCGTTCCAGTTGTTGCGGGCGTAACGTTTTTGAAAGGAACTTTTTGCATAAATGTCCCGTTGTCGCCGACGGGTTTCATGCCCAACAAGCGCATTTGCTCGCCGATGTAGCGCGCCGCGATGAGGTTTCCGGGTTCGCCCGTGCGTCTGCCCATCATTTCGTCGCTTGCCAAAAAGCGCAAATGGTTTTCGGGTTCGCTTGACGGAATTAAAGATTCTGGCAATTTCGACACTTTTTGCGCTTGCAAAACCGTCAAACTACTTGCCAACAAAGCGAATGTCAAAAGCAATGTTTTTTTCATTTTGAAACTTTTTTAAATGAGAATAATTTTAAAAAACTTAAATTTCGTCAAAAAAATAGCCCCCCCAGTATAAAACCGAAAAAATGCGGTGTTTTCATCAAAATTTGATGCAAATATAAAATTTAGACGGCAATGAAAGTTTTTTCTATCTACCAAAATTGCGAAAAAGCCGATAAACGCATTCAAAACGAATCAAGAAGTTTATCTTTGCGTCATTTTTTTCGTAAAATGTTCTCAAAAAGCGTTGAAATTGGAAGTTAAATATTTAGAAAATAAAAATTTGAAAGAATATTTAGACGAATTGGTCGAAATATTTGAGCAGCCCGATTTCATCGAAGACGACCCAATTCAAATTCCGCATCGGTTTTCGCACCCCCAAGACATTGAAATTATGGCTTTTTGGACGGCGACCCTCGCGTGGGGACAACGAAAAAGCATCATCAAAAGTGCCGAAAATTTGTTGCAATTGATGGACAACAGCCCACACGATTTTGTAAAAAATCATGCAGAAACAGACCGAAAAACGTTTGAAAAATTTTATCATCGAACTTTTCAACCCACCGATTCGCTCTATTTTTTAGATTTTTTGCAACGTTTCTATCAACAAAACGACTCACTCGAAGCCGCTTTTTTGCCCAAAAATGCGTCAGATACTGGGGGGGGGCATGTTTCGATGAAAATGCGCTTGACATATTTTCACGAACAGTTTTTTGATGCCGAATTTGCGCCCGACCGCACGCGCAAACACGTTGCCACGCCCACGCGAGGCTCGGCATGTAAAAGATTGTGCATGTTTTTGCGTTGGATGGTGCGACCAAATACGAGCGGCGTAGATTTTGGACTTTGGAAAAACGTTTCGACAGCCGATTTAATGATGCCACTTGACGTTCACGTCGAACGCGAAGCAAGAAGATTGGGTTTGCTGCAACGCGAAAAACCCGATTGGCAAGCCGTTGAAGAACTGACGGAAAATTTGCGCCAATTCAATCATCAAGACCCTGTGCGCTACGATTTTGCCCTTTTCGGTTTGGGAGTTTTACAAAAAAAAGCAACGAAACCGATTTGAAAAACGTTATGCTTACACTTGCGCGAAGGCAGTTGGTTGTCCGATATATCAACCATTAAAAAAATTATTATTATTTCGATATAAAAATCTTTTTCCTTGAAAATTCGTATTTTTTTAGCGGCAATTGTCTTTTTTTTGCTTCAAAACCAACCACTTTCGGCACAAGTTCGCCCCGCAACTGCCCCCAAAGACAGCGTCGAAATTTTGTATTCAGACTTACTCGAATACACGATGCGCGGCACCGAACAAGTCAAAAAACTGAAAGGCAGATGTCGCCTTCGGCAACGAAATGCGCTGTTGTTTTGCGATTCGGCGATTGTGGACAACGCCAGCAACGTCCTCGCACGAGGCAATGTCGTGATGCAGCAAGCCGATTCTGTCACCATTTTTGCGGATTCCGCCAATTATTTTGGCAGTCGTCGCGTAGCAGATTTGTTTGGAAAGGAAGTCGTTTTGGTCAGTGCCGACAAAAAATTATTCACCAAACAACTCAATTACGACCTCAACACCAAAATTGCAACCTATAACACAACTTCTACACTCGCCAACAGCCGCACCCAACTCACCAGTCGGCGTGGCAGCTACAATGTGGCATCGAACGAAGCATTTTTCAAAGACCAAGTGTCGGTAGTGGACACAAAATTTAGTTTAAAAACAGATACGTTAAAATTTGATACTAAAAATAATGTCGCTACGTTTCTCGCCCCAACACTGATTTTGCAAGACACCGCACAAATCTATACCGAAGCGGGAAAATATGACATCAACAATGAATATGCAGAATTTACACGCACCCCCCAGTATCTGAAAAACGACCAAAGTGCGCAAGCCGACACCATGCGCTACGACGGAAAAGAAAAACTTCTATCGCTTTTTGGCAACGCCCGCACGCGCAACGCAACGCAACAAGCCAGTGCCAACCAAATCCGATATTTTCAGAAAACCGAAGAAACATTCCTAGAAGGCAACGCCCGTTTTTCCGATACGACCCAAAATATTGCTTCGGATACGATTCAGTTTAACGGAAAGTCGAAAAATTTTGCCACACGCGGTCGGTCGCGTATTGCCGACAAAGCACAAATTTTAGAAGCCGATGTCGTGGATTTTAACAGTACCGATTCTATTGGCGTGGCGCATGGAAACGTAATTTGGGTGGACACGATTCAGAAAATCAGCATCAAAAGTAGCGATATCGAGTATGACCGCCGCCGCGACTACGTCAAAGCCTCAGGCAAACGACCACTCATGACCAATATTATCGAAAACGATACGCTTTGGCTGCGTGCCGACACCATTTTGTCTTATAAAAAAAATATTACCGACACCACGCGCCAACTCCAAGCATGGCGCAACACCCGATTGTTTAAAAAAGATTTTCAAGCCGTCTGCGATTCGCTTGCGTTTTCGGAAACGGATTCGATATTTCGGTTGTTCTATCAACCCGTTATTTGGTCGGACACGTCCCAATTTTCAGGCGATACGATTCGATTGTTGCTCAAAAATCAGAAAATTCATCAATTGGTGATTCGGCGCGAAGCGTTTATCATCAATTCCAGAGACAATATTTATTTCAACCAAATCAAAGGACGCAATTGCACCGCGTTTTTTGAAGACGGCAAAGTCCGTCGCGTGCATGTGGAAGGCAACGCCCAATCCACGTACTACGCGCTCGATGAAAAAAATGCCTACATCGGCGTAAATTCCGCGCAATGCTCCGAAATGATGATTTATTTTGGGGATAGTAAGGTCGAAAAAATTGTATTTTTGAGTCAACCCGTTGCCAAAATGGAGCCCATGAAGCAAGCAGACCACGAAAAATTGAAACTCAAAGGTTTCAAATGGTGGACAGAACGCCGCCCAAAATCGTGGAAAGATTTATAAAAATCAAGAAAAATATCAAAAAAAATTACCAATAATTATCAATAATTTTATAGAAAAAATGATTTTTGAAATCAACAAACCCAATCGGGACATCGTCGGTGAAATAACGTTGGACGGTTCCAAAAGTATTTCTAATCGCTTGCTGATTATACAAGCGTTGTGTGATACCCATTTTGAGATTCAAAATTGCTCAACTTCAAAGGATTCTACGACGCTGCAACGCTTGCTTGCTGATTTTAAAAATCAACCAAACGGAACCTTCGACGCAGGCGCAGCAGGCACGACGTTTCGGTTTTTGACTGCTTTTTTTGCATTTCAACAAGGCGAACAGACCTTGACAGGTTCCGAACGAATGAAGCAACGACCCATCGGAAAACTCGTTGATGCCCTACGAAATTTGGGTTGTCGCATCGAATATTTAGAAAAAGAAGGTTTTCCGCCCTTGAAAATCGGCGCGCCGTCGTCGGATACTGGGGGGGGGCATCTGACGGTCGAAGCATCGGTTTCGAGCCAATACATTACGGCGTTGTTGCTCGTCGCGCCGACTTTGCCACAAGGTTTGACGCTCGAATTGACGGGCGAAATCGTTTCGCGCCCCTACATTGACATGACGTTGAGCTTGATGGCGCATTTTGGCATCGCGCACACGTGGGCGGGCAACACGATTTCCATTGCGCCACAGCGTTATGTTGCTCAAAATATGCGCGTCGAAGCGGATTGGTCAGCGGCTTCGTATTATTACGCAATGGCGGCGTTTGCCGAAAAATTGGATTTAACGCTCAATGGCGTTTTTGAAAATAGCTTGCAAGGCGATGCGGTGGTGGCAGAAATGGGCGATTTTTTTGGAATCGAGACCAAATATACTGGGGGGGGCATACATTTGAAGAAAAAAGATAATCTTTCACTTGATGAAACACTTTTTTTTGAATACAATTTTTTGAAATGTCCTGACATCGCTCAAACGTTGGCGGTTGTGTGCGCGGGCGTAGGCGCGCAAGGCTTGTTGACGGGTCTCGAAACGCTCTTCATCAAAGAAACCGACCGCGTGGCGGCATTGCAAAACGAATTGGGAAAAATTGACGTAACGTTCTACAAATTGCCCGCTCGATTTTCTGCAAAAACACAAAAGCAATATTTTGGACTCGAAGGCAAAGCCAACATCGAAGGCAATCCAATTTTTGAAACCTACGAAGACCACCGCATGGCGATGAGTTTTGCGCCGTTGGCAATGCTTGGAAACATTCAAATTCAAGAGCCAAACGTAGTAGAAAAATCGTATCCAAACTTTTGGAAAGATTTGAAAAAATTAGGATTTGAAATAAATGAAGTTTGGAAATAACGTTTTTGGATTTCTAAAAAGCTACCCCCCAGTATTTAGGCGATATTGGGGGGCATTTTTTTTTGCCGTTTTTTTTTGTGAAAAACGAATTGTAAATGAAATTTAAATACGATTTTTTTACCAATTTTAAGGTATTTTTATACGTTTTGGTAAATATTGTGTAAAATTTACATGGTTTTTTTGACGTATTTAGAATATCTTTTTGTATTTTTGCGTTATAATTATACCTTTACGTCTGAATACATAATGTAATGTTTTTATAAAGACGATGAATTATTTTTTTTCATCATCATTTTTGGCACGTTTTTTTGATATTAGTAAGAAACGTTATTGTTTAAAAATACTGTTAACGAAGTTAATATGTTTTTGAATAAATTTGTTTAAATCTGAGAAAATTAAAATACATCGCTTTTAAAAATAGTTCACTATTTTTCAGGCAAAAACCGAAGCATTTGCTTCAATTTTTTAAAATTATCAACTACACATTTTTCATTTTTAAATTTTTAAAAATATTATGGGAAAGCAAAAAAGTGAAACAATTACCTTGAAAAAAGGTAAAAAAGAAATCGAATTGGACTACGCAGAACTCCGCAAAGCGGTATTGGTTCTCAGAGCAGTCAACCACAAATTGCGTCAGCAAATGATTGCGCTTTTGGAAGAAAACGAGCGCATGACCGTTACCGACCTTTACATCAAACTTCGCTTGGAACAGTCAGTTGCATCGCAACATTTGGCAATCTTGCGTCGCGCAGGTGTTGTTGTGACCGAGCGTCATGGCAAATTCATCTACTACCGCGTTGCTGCTGACCGTATCGGTCAAATCTCGCGTTTGGTAGAAGAATTGACCGAAGACGTGGCGAAAGAAGACTAAAAAAATAGGCAATTGGAGAAAATTTTGTGAAAAAATGGCGATGCGATAAGGGCAAAACGAAAAGCAAACGCTATCTAAATTGCTGTTTTTTTACAAAATTTTCCGATTGTGCTTCCTTTTTAGGATTTAAAATGTTTATTTTTTTTATTTTGATATATTCCCTTTTAGCTTAGCAATTTTTCTTTCCAAAGAAAATCAAAAAAACTATTACGCTATCCCACGAACTGCTGTTGATACCATATTCGATAAATCAATTATTTGTTTTTTTTCGGAATTGTTAAGGTATCGTGTTGCAGGTCGTGGGATAGTTGTTTTTTTTTCACCATGTAAATAGCTCGTTTGGGCAAAAAACACTTATTTTTTGTTACCATTTTAGGGTATTTTACTAGGCAAAGCCCCTTTTTTTATCATTTTTTTTATCAAATACTTTGAAAACCGGTAAATAAGATGGATATTTGCAAAGTTTTTCTTTTTCATACATTTGTTAATGTTTTGTAAAAGAATTTATATAAAAAAACAACACTGTCAAGAAGTACTAAAAAATATTGAAAATTAATTAATCAGCCTACAAAAACGAATCTTGTTATATGAGGAAAGTGAAAGAAACTTGGAATTCCGCCAAGCTCCAGCACTCGAGTGATGTGCTGCGTGCAATCGCCCACCCGTTGCGAATGACGATTTTGGAATTTATAGACCGCAATCGTAGCATCAACGTAAATAAAATTTATAATACGTTGAAGCTCGAACAGTCTATCACGTCGCAGCATCTCAAAATTTTGCGCCAATCGGGTGTCGTCAACACACACCGCGAAGGGAAATACATCCATTACACGATTGACTACGCTCGTTTGAACGTAACCATCGGCTCGGTGCGCGAATTTTTGAAAAACAATCCAATCGAAGACATCGGCGACGACGAGGAAATTTAGTAGGCAAAAGCCCGCATTTTTGTAATTCTGAAACACGTTTTTGAAGTATTACAAACCAATCATTTCCAACCTAAGCCTTTGGTCTTTAAACAAAAAAGAAAAAAAAACGATGCTTTCGCAACCATTCCGCGTAAAGCATCGTTTCCGTGTTGTCATTTTTCGTGAAACGAAATAAAAAATGCTACCCCCCAGTATCAAACACGTTCTTTTAATAAAAAACCTCCAAAAAAGGTAACATGATAAAAGCAAAAAAGTCCTTTGGGCAACATTTCCTCACGCGAACGGATATCGCCGAACGCATCGCCGACTCGTTGTTGCAACTCAATGAAAATCCTCGACTGCTCGAAGTTGGTCCTGGACAAGGTTTTCTTACACAATTTTTGTTGCCAAAAGCCGCAAAACTTGTTGCCGTCGAAGCAGACAGGGACATGGTGGCGGCGTTGAAAACAAATTTTACCGATTTCCAAAACGGAAAAGCGCGTTTGGTATTAGAAGATTTCATGAAACTGAAATTGGATACGCTTTTCGATGGCGAATCATTTTGTTTGATAGGAAATTTTCCATACAATATTTCGTCACAAATTTTGATTCGGACGGTCGAAAATCGGTCTGTCATTCCCGAATTGGTGGGCATGTTTCAAAAGGAAGTTGCCGAACGGGTTTGTGCGCCGCATGGTTCCAAAACTTACGGGGTGCTGACGCTACTTTGTCAAGCATTTTACGACACCGAATATTTGTTTACGGTGGACAAAAGTGCCTTCAATCCGCCACCAAAAGTACAATCGGCAGTCATTCGATTGACGAGAAAAGAGAATACGTCGCTCGGTTGCGACGAAAAATTGTTCAAACAACTCGTGAAAGGAACCTTCAATCAACGGCGAAAAATGTTGCGCAATACCGTCAAACCATTTTTGCCCGCAGAAAAATTGTATTTGTTGGAAGATAAATTTTTCACATTGCGACCCGAACAACTTTCACTCGCCGATTTTGTGAAACTGACGAACCAAATTTCTAATGAAACGTCATAATTAAAAAAGCATTTTTCAAGCATCTACGCCTTGAAAAATGCTTTTTTGATAGCAAAATCGCTTAGATACTGGGGGGTAACTATTTTTTTCGATTTAGTATTTTTTGTTCAATATTCGTCGTCGAATAACCCTCAACAAAGGGCAAACTTTTGACTTCACCGCCCATTTCTAATACAAAATCGGAGCCTACAATTTGCGATGGCTGCCAATCACCGCCTTTCACCAACACATCGGGGCGAATGATTTTGATGAGTTCGAGCGGCGTGTCTGCTTCAAAAACCACAACGGCATCAACAAATTCTAATGCGGCAATCGCAAAAATGCGCGTCAACTCATCGTTGATAGGTCGAAATTCACCTTTCAAACGGCTGACCGAAGCGGCGGAGTTTAGCCCAACTATCAATCGGTCGCCGCAAGTGCGTGCATCTGCAAGATAGTGTAAATGCCCATAATGTAAAATATCGAAACAACCGTTTGTGAAGACGATTTCTGCACCCATCATTCGCCATTTTTCTGCTGTTTGAGCAATTTGCTCCCACGTTTGGACTTTATTTTTTATCTTTTCGGTCATTTATTTTTTTATTTTTATTGAAACGAACATACATTTAATGCCACAAAGTTAAGCAAGAATCCCAATTTTAGCTTTAAAAATCCTAAAAAAGCCACCCCCCAGTATATTTTGCCTTTTTTCGATAAAAACAAAAAAAAACTCCCCGCGCACGAGGCGCGAGAAGTTTTGCAAAGACAAGAAAGTAAAAACCCTAAAACGTCTAATGCGAATCAGACTTTTTTTCGTTAATTGTCTTTGCTATTTTTACTTACAAAGTATTTTTTCGACAATTTATTCATCGTCATCAGCTACTTCTGGCTCCACAACGGGTGCATCAGCCAAGCGGCTGCGGATTTCCATTTCAACTTCATCCGCCAATTCTGGATTGTCTTTCATAAATGCTTTCGCGCCCTCTCTACCTTGTGCAATTTTTGCACCTTTGTAGCTGTACCACGAACCACTTTTCTGAATAATTTCAAAATTGACACCTAAATCAATGATTTCTCCTAATTTAGAAATGCCTTCGCCGTACACGATTTCAAATTCAGCGACGCGGAAAGGCGGCGCGAGTTTGTTTTTGACAACTTTCACTTTCACTGGATTGCCTGTGATAGTGCCTTCTTTGTCTTTCGTGGCGGCACCTGATTTGCGAATATCAAGACGAATCGAAGCATAAAATTTAAGCGCGTTACCACCCGTTGTTGTTTCAGGATTACCGAACATAACGCCAATTTTTTCGCGCAATTGGTTGATAAAAATGACACAACAATTGGTTCGACCAATCGTGGCAGTCAACTTACGCAAGGCTTGCGACATCAAACGGGCTTGCAAACCCATTTTAGATTCGCCCATTTCGCCTTCGATTTCAGCGCGTGGCACGAGTGCGGCAACCGAGTCAATGACGATAATATCTACTGCGCCCGAACGAATGAGGTTATCGGCAATTTCCAAACCTTGTTCGCCGCTATCGGGCTGTGAAATGAGCAAGTTATTTACATCAACGCCCAAACTTTCTGCGTAGAAGCGGTCGAAAGCGTGTTCCGCATCAACAATAGCTGCGACACCGCCTTTTTTTTGACACTCTGCAATGGCATGGATTGCGAGTGTGGTTTTGCCCGAAGATTCAGGTCCGTAAATTTCGATAACCCGTCCTTTTGGAAAACCATTGATGCCGAGTGCAATATCGAGAGAAATTGAACCCGAAGAAATGGTTTCTACTTCTTCAACTTGTTTTTCTCCCAATCGCATTACCGTACCTTTGCCGTATGTCTTGTCCAATCGGTCAAGCGTTGCCTGTAATGCTTTGAGTTTAGAATCTTTTTCCTTGTCAGTTGCCATTTTTAATTTATTTTAAAAGTAAAAAAAATGTATTTAATCTTTTTAAAAATTTTTTGTTTTTAAAACCTGATGCAAAGGTAAACTAATTGTTTATACTGTGCAACCCTTTTGCAAACTTTTTTTTGTTTTTTTTGAAAAAAAATGCGAATTTTAGGAAAATAAACAATTTTTTCAAAAAAAACAAACAATTTGATTATACTTATTTTAGAAAAATTGTTATTTTTTTTTCAGCCCGCCCACGATGCGCGGTCGAGACTTCTGAATTGAATGGCTTCCGCCAAATGTTCAACTTCAATGGTTTCGCTTTTGTCGAGGTCGGCAATCGTGCGAGCAACTTTCAAAATTCGGTCGTATGCGCGTGCCGAAAGTTGTAGTTTTTCCATTGCCATTTTCAACATTGTCAGACCTGCATCGTTTATGTTACAGATGTCGCGCACCATTCGGCTTGACATGTGGGCATTGCAATACACATTTTTAACATCTTTGAAACGCTCAATTTGTATTGCCCGTGCCTCGACAACGCGCTTGGCAATGTCGCGACTGCCTTCTTTGGCTTCGGTTCGGGTCGTCAACTCGTCTAATTTGACGGGCGTAACTTCCACATGCAAGTCTATTCGGTCAAGCAACGGACCCGATATTTTGTTCAAATATCGTTTCACCACGCCTTGACCGCAGACACATTCTTTGTCGGGGTGATTATAAAAACCACACGGACAAGGATTCATGGAGGCAATCAGCATAAAACTGGCGGGATAATCCACTTGCATACGCGCCCGCGAGATGCTCACACGACGTTCTTCCATCGGTTGTCGCATGACTTCTAACGCCGACCGCTTAAATTCGGGCAATTCATCTAAAAATAATACGCCGTTGTGTGCCAACGAAATTTCGCCTGGTCTTGGGTCAGAACCGCCGCCAACCAATGCAACATCGCTAATCGTATGGTGCGGAGACCGAAATGGACGAACCGCCACCAAAGACGCATTGCTTGGCAAAATGCCCGAAACTGAGTGTATTTTAGTGGTTTCCAACGCTTCGTGTAGCGAAAGCGGCGGCAAAATAGTAGGCAAACGGCTTGCCAACATCGTTTTACCTGCGCCGGGCGCGCCAATCAAAATAGCATTGTGACCGCCCGCCGCCGCAATTTCAAGCGAACGTTTGATGTTTTCCTGCCCTTTCACGTCCGAAAAATCTACTGTATAGACATTGAGTTGATTCGCAAATTCGGCTCGCGTGTCAACAATTGTCCGTTCAATTTGTCGTTTTCCTTCAAAAAATTCAATGACTTCTCTCAAATTTTCGATGCCATAGACTTCCAAATCGCTCACAATGGCGGCTTCTTTGGCGTTTTGTTTTGGCAAAATGAACCCTTTAAATTTTTCTTTACGCGCCTGAACTGCAATTGGCAAAGCACCTTTGATGGGGCGCAAACTGCCATCAAGCGATAGTTCTCCCATGATGATGTAATCGCCGATAGTTGCCGCCTTAATTTCACCCGTTGCGGCGAGAATGCCCAATGCAATCGGCAAATCGTAAGCCGCGCCTTCTTTTCGCAAGTCGGCGGGCGCGAGATTGACGGTCAGCATCAAGCGCGGAAAATTATATTTTGAATTTTTGACGGCAGCTTCAATCCGTTGCCAACCTTCCCGAATGGCATTGTCGGGCAAACCTACCAAAAAATAAGCCTTTGTAACGGTTGGCGATGGAATGCCGCCCGCACTCACTTCAATCGTAACGGTTTGAGATTCAACGCCCTGTACTGCGCCTGCATAAGTTTTTACGAGCATCGTTTTTATGGTGTTTTTTTTATGATAAAGTTTTCTCAATCTTGAAAAAGGCACCCCCCCAGTATCAACGTGTGTTTTTTAAAAAAAATGGCAAAAAAGGCTTCATTTTTCGGCTGGATACTGGGGGGTGGCATTTTCGATGACAAAATAACTATTTTTCTTCCGAACCTTGTATCATTTTTTTTTATTTTGAAATAATATTTATTTTAAGAATAAAATTTTAAATTTATTAAAAAAAAATTCGCCCACACGTATGCGAGACGAATTTTACTATCTAATCTATAAAATACTTTAATTTATTTTGCAGCATGTTTTTTTTCAAATGCTTGCATCAAATTGACGAGATGTTGAACGCTTGCCTTGGGCATGGCGTTGTAAATCGAAGCCCGAAAACCACCCACCGAGCGATGCCCTTTGAGGTCGGTACACCCATTTTCTTTCGTAAATTTCAAAAATTCGGCATCTAATGCAGGATTGTTCAACAAAAAACAAACGTTCATCAGCGAGCGGTCTTTGACGGCTACGGTGCCTCGAAACATCGGATTTCGGTCAATTTCGCGGTACAACAAATTGCCTTTTATCTTGTTTTTTCTATCAATCCCTTTCAAACCGCCGTTCTTTTTCAACCAACGAAGGGTCAACATACAAACATAAACGGGATAGACGGGCGGCGTATTGTACATTGATTTTTCCTTGATGAAGGTTTTGTAATCGAAAACAACGGGGATTTTGCGTTTCACTTTTCCCAAAAATGTGGTTTTTACAATCACAATCGTCACGCCTGCGGGTCCGAGATTTTTTTGCGCACCAGCATAAATCAAATCAAATTTTGATACGTCAATCGGGCGACTCAAAAAATCGGACGACATGTCGCACACCAACGGAACGCCTTTCGTATCTGGAAATTTCTTATATTGCGTTCCATAAATCGTATTATTGCTTGTCAAATGCAAATATTTTACATCTTTTGGAACCGTAAATTTCGGGATATGGTCAAAAGTTGTTTCTTTTGACGACGCAATGACGCGCACTTTTCCGTAATCCTGCGCGGCTTCGATGGCTTTTGTTGCCCAAACGCCCGTGTTGACAAACGCCGCCGTGTCGTCTTCGTCGAGCAAATTCATCGCTGAAATGAAAAATTGCGCACTCGCGCCGCCCGTACAAAACAGCACTTCGTAGCCTTCTGGAATCTCCATCAACTCGCGTAACAATGCAATTGTTTCTTCAAAAACGGCAGTAATTTCTGGACCGCGATGCGACAATTCGAGGATAGAAAGTCCCAAACCTTGATAATTTGCAACGCCTTTGGCGGCTTCTCGAATCACTTCGGCAGGCAAAATAGCTGGACCAGCACTGAAATTATGTAATTTCATAATTTTGAAAAGGGTTTTAAAAATTTTTGAAAATTAAAAATTCGGTGCAAAATTAGGCTTTTGTTGGTTTCTAAACTGTTTTTTTTTTAGGGAAATTGAAAAATAAATGCGCCGTTGCATCGAATTTGACGGTCGGATACTGGGGGGTAGCATTTTTTCAAATTTTTTTTGTTTTTTTTGGAAATCTGATGGGGGAATTTGGAAAATTGTAGGGAAGATTATACTTTTGCACTACGAAATTGCTTTGACGTGTCCCTACTTTTATTGTTAATTTTTTCTTCACTTTAACGCATACTAAAAAATGAAAGAAACGTTTGTCCAATCGGAAGGTCAATGCGCCTACTGCAAAGAAATCCTTACACAAAAAAAGATGTCCAAACACTTGGAAAAACATCTCAAAGAAAAGGCGATTGAAAAAACCTCGCCCAATAAATCTTTTCACATTCGTGTCGAAGAGGGTCCTTATTTTCTCAACTTACTGGTTGATGCTAATGCCCAATTAGTATTGTTAGACGACTTTTTGCGGGCTATTTGGCTGGAATGCTGTGGTCACATGAGTACGTTGATGGATAAATCCAAGAAATACGATTTTGACTTCGATGATGACACAATCGGAGAAGATATGTCGCAAACTGCAAAACAACTTTTCCAAAAAGGACAAAAACTGAAGTATGAATATGATATGGGTTCGACAACCAGATTGGACATTACGGTGTTAGAAGAATACAGTGTATCGGCGTTGGGGGGCATACAAATACTGTCGCGCAATGAACCTTTAAAGCTATTGTGCCATCTCTGCAATGAAAAACCTGCTGTTAAAATGTGTTCGATTCATAACTGGAATGAACCTTCTTTGTTTTGTAAATCGTGTAGTACAAAACATAAAAAAGAATGCGATGATTTTGCCGACTATTCAGCCATGCCCATCGTCAATTCTCCTCGCATGGGCATTTGTGGTTATGAAGGTGGACGGATTGATAAAAAACGAGATGCCGCTTGGAAAGGATAACTGTATTTTATGGGCGGATACTGGGGGGTAGCCTTTTTTGAAATATTTTTTGTTTTTTTTGAAAATCTGATGAGGGAATTTGGAGAATTGTAGGAAAGATTGTACTTTTGCGGCGCAAATTGCTCTTGTAGCTCAGTTGGTTAGTAGCACCTGACTCATAATCAGGGGGTCCTTGGTTCAAGCCCAAGCGGGAGCACTTTATTTTTTTAGTTATGATTCTTTTTGAAAAACGGTCTTTCGCTGGTGTGCGAGACCGTTTTTTAGTTTTAAAAAGAGCCGTTGTTGATTTGGAAATGAAAAAATCAAAAAAATATCAACGCCAAATGTGGAAAACGGAATATTTATAAAACAAAAATATTTTCCCCCAAAAAAAAACAAAAAAAAGAGGCTGGATACTGGGGGGTGGCATTTTTACGTTGAGAATATTAGTTATCCTATATTTTTTTTTATACCTTTGTTGTGTGAAATATTTTTTCATGGATTTATATTTTTTTTATTAATTTTTTTTTATTTATTGAAGATGAAAACGAAAGAGGAGATTGTAAAAGATTGGTTGCCGCGCTATACGGGCTTGAAACTTGAAGAATTTGGCGAATATATAATTTTAGTAAATTTTTCGGATTATGTCTATAATTTCGCCAAAATGCACCGCGTGAACGTGATTGGGCAAGAACGCCCGATGCTGTCTGCGACGGCGGATAATATTACGATTATTAACTTTGGAATGGGCAGTCCAAACGCCGCTACGGTGATGGATTTGTTGACCGCCGTGATGCCCAAAGCCGTCATTTTTCTAGGAAAATGCGGCGGTTTGCGACACGACAAAAACAACGTAGGTGACATGATTTTGCCCATTGCCGCCATCAGAGGCGAAGGAACTTCTAACGATTACATGCCGCCCGAAGTACCCGCGTTGCCTGCATTTGCGATGCAAAAAGCGATTTCGACGACCATTCGAGACTACGAAAAAGATTATTGGACAGGAACCGTTTACACGACCAACCGTCGCGTGTGGGAACACAAAGAAGATTTTAAAAACTATCTTCGCGAACTGCGTTGCATGGCAATTGACATGGAAACGGCTACCATTTTTACGGTTGCTTTCAAAAATCACATTCCTGCGGGCGCGTTGCTCTTGGTTTCGGACATTCCGATGATTCCAGAGGGCGTGAAAACCGAAAAAGGCGACAAAGCCGTGACCGTACAATACGCCGACCAGCATTTGCGCATCGGCATAGATTCGCTGAAACAATTGATGAACAATTCGTTGACCGTGCGCCACTTGATTTTTTAGGATATTAGGGATAATCAAATTTTTATACGTTTAAAAAAAAACCAATGAATTTTCAACAAAGTTTTCGAGGAACGGGGACTGCGCTCATCACGCCGTTTCGCGCTGATGACTCGATTGATTGGGACGCATTGGCGCGCATCATCGAGGCTCAAATTACTGGGGGGGTCAATTATTTGGTCTCGCTTGGCACAACGGGCGAAGCCATTCCACTCACGGGCGACGAATGTCAAGCGGTTTTGAGTTTTACGGTCAAAACGGTGGCGGGTCGCGTGCCTGTGGTGGCGGGTTATTTTGGCTCGAACAGCACGTTTCACCTCATCGAGCGCATGAAACGAGCGGATTTTACGGGTTGCGCTGCCGTTTTGTCGAGCAGTCCCGCCTACAACAAGCCGTCGCAAGAAGGCATTTATCAACATTACATGAAGGTTGCTGAAATAAGTCCTTTGCCGATGTTGATGTACAATGTGCCAAGCCGAACCGCCTCGAACATTGCGCCCGAAACAACGGTGCGATTGGCAACAAACGGGGGCAACCGTTTTCTGGGCATCAAAGAGGCGAGTGGCAACCTTGCACAATCACAATACATCATCAAACATCGCCCGAGTTCCGATTTTTTAGTGATTTCAGGCGACGACCAAACGGCGTTGGGCGGCGTGGCTTATGGCGGTGACGGTGTCATTTCGGTCATTTCAAATGCTTATCCACGCGAATGGGCGGCGATGATGAAAGCAGCATTGGCAGGCAATTTTGAAGAAGCAAAACGGCTCAATGACCAACTTTCGGACATCCATAATTTGCTGTACGTAGAAGGAAATCCCGTTGGCATCAAAGCCGCGATGCACATTTTGGGTTTTTGTGAAAACCACTTTCGCTTGCCACTTACGCCCTTGTCAGCAGGCAATTTTGAAAAACTGAAAGCCCAAATGGAACGTGCAAAAACGATTGAATGAGTCTAAAAAATCAACTTTAAGTTTCCTTTTTTGACAACTCGTCGTCCAGATTCAAAATATACTGGGGGGATGTCTTTTTTTCATAAATTTTATTGAAAATTATATTTGAAAATAAAAATTATATAAATTTCTGATAAAACGGTGCTGTATTTCGAGAAAAAGGTAGAAATTTGAGCGGCAGAAAAAAAGGGGCTTTGGTTTTGTGTGGTTTGGAATTATTTTTGAATATAAGAAATAGCTACGTTACACTAAATCGTTTTTTATTATATCGTCAAAAAAAAATTGACATACTGTGCTATTTGAAGAAAACATAATTGCTATTGTCGAGGAACATGTACGCGGTTGGTTCGCCAACGTTGTGCCTCGCGAATACGTCTATCACGACATTGCGCATACCGAAGGGGTGGTGCGCATTGCCAATCATATTGCCACGCTCAATGGTTTGAGCATGCGCGAAATCGAGTTGTTGACGATTGCCGCATGGTTTCACGACACGGGCTACGACAAAGGACCAGAAGGGCATGAACAACGCAGTTGGCAAAATGCCGAACAATTTTTGAGTAATTATAAATTCTCCCCAGAAGATTTAAATATTATCAAAAAATGTATTTTGGCAACCAAAGTTCCACAACACCCAACGACTTTGCTTGAACAAATTATCTGCGATGCCGATTTGAGTCATCTCGGCGAAAAAACTTATTGGGAACGCTGTTCGCGAGTGCGTGAAGAATTCGTGACGATTCAAAATAGAATCATGAACGAGCCTGAATGGGTTGATTTTGAACTCAATTTCATGCTCCAACATCGCTATCACACTGCGACCGCACGCGAGTTGTTCGATGAACGAAAATTCAAGCACATCGTTCAACTTCGGAAACAGAAAAACCGACTCAATCCGCAAGAAGCCCTCACGATGGACGATATTTACATTCTGGAAAGGCAAAAAGACCAAAAAGAAAGTAAAAAATGGAAAAATCTCGCCAAAAAAACCGAGCAAGAAGCGAAACAATTTCGCATCGGTCGCGGGGTCGAAACCATGTATCGAACCACCTACAACACCCACAACAACCTCTCCGCGCTCGCCGACCACAAAGCAAATTTGATGCTCAGCATCAATACAATTATGGTTTCGATTACGCTTTCTACCCTCGCGCCGCGCTTGCATGAGTCGCCGCATTTGATTGTTCCGACGGTGGTTTTGTTGATTGTTTGCTTGACTTCTATCGTTTTCGCAACCATTTCGACCCGACCAAAAGTGACGACCGGAGAAGTTACGCTTGATGATATTAGAAATAAAAAAACGAATTTGTTGTTTTTTGGCAACTTTTTCAACATGAAACTCGAAGATTTTCAGTGGGGAATGATGGAAATGATAAAAGACCCCGATTTTCAATATACTTCGATGACCCGCGATTTGTATTATTTGGGAAAAGTATTGGCGAAAAAATATAAATTTTTGACCATTTGCTACAATATTTTCATGTATGGATTGATTTTGTCGGTCGCGCTTTTTGCTTTTGCTTTTTTGTCGCAATGGCAAGCCACAGCGCGATAAAAAAAATCCGCCCTTAAAAAAAAACTATTTTGCCACAAATTTCGTTTGATAAAACGTATTTTTGTGGCAATTTTATTTTGTTTGACCCACAAAATGCCCCCCCCCAGTATTTCCCCCCTCAATCCCCCCGAAGGGAGGAAGTAAAGATGTTTTTTTTTTAACCAAAAAATGATAAAAAAAGTATAGATGAAATATTTATTTTATGGAATCTTGTTGATGGTTTTGTATCGGTTGTTTTTCAAGCAAACCATTGTTGTCGAGCATCGCCATTTTTATGACGAAAAATCGGATAAAAAACGGATTCAAGGCAACAAAAAAAAGGGTGACGATTATGTCGAATATGAAGAAGTGAAATAAATGCGGAACCTACTATTTGTTTTTTTAGGCGGCGGCATGGGCAGCGTTGTGCGATACGCCATCAATTTGTTGACGGCTCACGCGGGCGCGATGTCTGTCGTCGCAACGTTGTTGGCAAACGTTTTCGCCAGTTTTTTGATTGGCTTTTTGGCGGCAAATCTCGAAAAATCGGGAGCCAACCAAGCCGAATGGCTGTTGTGGGCAACTGGTTTTTGTGGCGGACTTTCCACGTTTTCAACGTTTTCAAACGAAACGCTTTTGTTGTTCCAAAAAAATGATTTTAACGGTTTTATACTGGGGGGGGGCAATATTTTGCTCAATTTGAGTGGGTGTTTGTTTTTCACGTGGTTGGGTTATCGCAGTTAATTTTTTTTTAATTTTTGATAACAAAAAAATGTAATTTTGCGCCCAAAAAATAGAAAAAACATGTTGCGAATATTGATTTTGTTGCTTGCTTTTATGGGTATTTTGGCTTGTAAAGACGACAAAAATGCCTCGAATACTGGGGGGGGAGTCGGAATCGGAAAAGTAACCGCCTTGACTGACCGAAAACTCGAAAATCGTACAATCGTGCCGCATTTTCAGTTTGGAGACGCGCCCGTAAATGCCGATGAAAAGTTGTTGAAAAAAATATTTGGCGACAGCAATATCGTTCGCAAAAATGGAGAATCCATTATTTTTAAAGATTCTCCACAACAAATGAATGTCATTTGGCAAGCCGCCCAACCGTTTCAACGCATCGAAAAAGTTTGGACAAACCAACCCAACAGTGCTTGGCGATTGCGAAATGGCGCACGTGTGGGCGACGATGTACAGCTTTTTTTACCTGAAAATGGCGTTTCAATTGACACGGCTCAACAACGAATCATAAAAATAATCGTACAAATGAATCATTAAAATCCAATTCAACAAAAAACGCATCAAAAAAAATCAAAAGTTTTTCTACCAATTTTATTATCAAAACTATAAAAAAAATGACGAAAGTTTCTAAAAAAATTGCCGTGTTGGCAGGCGACGGAATCGGACCCGAAGTGACCGAACAAGGCATAAAAGTGTTGAAAAGTATTGCCCAAACGTATGGACATAATTTTCAATTTCATCACGCGCTCGTGGGGGCTGTTGCCATTGACGAAACGGGAAATCCGCTTCCAAACGAAACGATTGACATTTGTAACGAATGTGATGCCATTCTTTTTGGAGCCATTGGTCACCCAAAATATGACAACGACCCCAACGCGCCCGTCAGACCCGAACAAGGATTGCTGAAATTGCGCAAATCGTTGGGCTTATTTTCCAACATTCGACCCGTGAAAGCATACGAGACGTTGTTGCATATTTCGCCGCTGAAAGCAGAAAATATCAAAGAAACTGATTTTGTCATCTATCGCGAACTCACGGGCGGCATCTATTTTGGCAAAAAACATCGTTCCGAAGACCGCAAAACGGCTTCCGACGATTGTGTTTATCACGTCGAAGAAATTGAGCGCGTGGCGCATCAAGCCTTCAAAGCGGCGCAGACGCGGCGCAAAAAACTCACGCTCGTGGACAAGGCAAACGTACTCGAAACCTCCCGATTGTGGCGCGAAACGGTTCAACGAATGGCGAACGAATATCCAGACGTGACGCTTGATTTTTTGTTTGTGGACAATGCCGCCATGCAAATCATCATCAATCCAAAACAATTTGATGTCATTTTGACTGAAAATATGTTTGGCGACATCATTTCGGACGAAGCGTCGGTCATCACGGGGTCGCTTGGGTTGTTGCCTTCGGCTTCGGTGGGCGAAAAAACGGCACTTTTTGAACCCATTCACGGCTCCTATCCGCAGGCGGCGGGCTTGGACATTGCCAATCCTGTTGCCGCCATTCTTTCGGCAGCCATGTTGTTGGATTATTTTGGACTCGCCGAAGAAGCCAACTGCGTCAGAAATGCCGTCAACACGTTGTTGGAAGCAAACGTGGTGACAAAAGATTTGAATCCTAAAAAATTTTACGCCACCTCTACCATAGGAGACTTGACGGCGGACATTATCGCTGAAAAAAATCACGATAATATTAGAAATATAAAACACGTGGCACTCGGAAATAGTACCATCATTTAGCCCGATTTTCTTCCTCCCTTCGGGGGGATTGAGGGGGGATTTGTACTGGGGGGGGCATTTTTTAAGCCGTTTTAAAGATTTTTTTTTTATTAAAATAAATTGACGATGCAAAAAGATTTGATTGTTGAGTTGAAAAACGTAAACGTTCAACAGAACAAAACAAACGTATTGACGAATGTAAATCTTTCGCTTTCACGAGGCGAATTTGCCTACCTCATCGGAAAAACGGGAAGCGGAAAAACCAGTCTGCTCAAAACATTGTATGGCGCGTTGCCCCTCAAAACGGGTACGGGAAACGTGGCTGGTTTCGATTTGAAAAAATTGGATAGAGACTCGATTCCTCAGTTGAGACGAAATTTGGGCATCGTTTTTCAAGATTTTAATTTGTTGGAAGACCGTTCCGTGTTGGATAATTTGACCTTTGTTTTGAAAGCTACGGGGTGGAAAGACCCGAAAAAAATTGCCGAACGCGCCACAGAAGTGTTGAACGCCGTTGGATTGATTCACACGCTCAACAAAATGCCGAAACTTTTGTCGGGCGGCGAGCAACAGCGCATTGTCATGGCGCGGGCTTTGCTCAATAGCCCTTCGTTTATCATTGCCGACGAGCCGACGGGCAACCTCGACCCCGAAACGGGCGACGAAATTATGGTTTTGTTGCGCGAACTTGCGCTCCGAAACAATACGGCGGTTTTGTTTGCCACCCATGACTATCGGATTTTGCAAAACTTTCCTGCTCGCATCATCAGATGCGCCAACCAGACCGTTTTGGACGAAGAAAATTTTTTGGTCTAAAAAAAAACTAAAAAAGCCAATCCAAAATATGGGTTGGCTTTTTTTATTTTAATGAATAACTTGCATTTTCAAAACAGAAAATATTTGAGTTTTAGTTTTGATAAAAAGAAAATAAATACCGTTTGGAATATCAACTGACAGGGGAAATTGCTTGGTGTTTTGAGCGATTTCACCTGAAAAAACGCATTGACCCAAAGGGTTAAATATATCAAAATGACACGCTTCGATGTTATTTTCTAAAAACAAAACCGTTGAACCGCCATGCGGATTTGGCGCAATCCGAACCGACGGCGCAACCGAAACCGAAGAAACCGAAGAACGCAACACAAAGTTAGCCATCAACGTCTGACCTTGCGTCACGCGAAGGCGAAGCGTATCAGATATACCCAAAATTTC
>JBJOPA010000240.1:0-2625 GCA_046051005.1 Bacteroidota bacterium | reverse complement strand
ACATGATTTTGAGGTTCGACTGGTCTTGCGCGATGCTCGTGATGGCGATATTTCCAAAAAAATCGTTTACCTTTTTCCAAACGGGCGAAGCTGCCGTGATGTCATTGGTGTACCAAAGTCCGCCGCCTACGCCGCCTGCCCAAACCTTTTTGTTCGTCGTCACCGAACCGTCGAACAACAATGCCCGCGTGCGACCGCCGATATTGTTCGGACCGCGTTCCGACCATTTCAAATTCAGCGCGGCGCGACCAAAACGTTTGGCTTCGGGGCGCAATGAATAACGATATGCCTCTTCCAAACGTTCTAATGGAACTGTATTCGTCGCAGGGTCTTTGATTTTTTCAAACTCCTGTTCCCAAAGTTCCATTAACATTTGGCGTTTGTTTTCTTCTCTTTCGGATGCTGTGGCTGCCGACTCGTGTTCCGACGACTGCGCCGTTTTTGAGAAATGGGCATAGCCAAAGCCAGCACCGCCCAACAAGGCGAGTGACATTACAAATGCTGCAAAGCGATTCGTATTTTTCATAAAGTATAAATTTTATTCGTGAACTATGGGTTTTGAAAAAATGTGGGTTGTAAGATTACGTGGGTTGATAAATATTTTCAAAAATCAAATAATACCGCAAATGTATGAATAAAAAGGCGATTTTAAGACAATAAACCTTTTTTTTGACAAAATGTTCTTGAAAAATGCCCCCCCCCCAGTATAATTGCCTAAAAGATGGAAAAAAAACGTTTTTGAAAGATTTATTTTGCCTTTTTATCAATTCCATCTCATTTTTTTGATTAAAAAAACAACATTTTTAGTCAACTAATAAAAAATAATTATTATCTTTGTTTCTCAAAATCCTTTTTTCTAATTTTAATTAAATTTCACTATTTAAGTTTAAACAATTAATTTATATGAAAAGAAACTTCATTTTCAAAACGTATTGCGTATTTTTGTTGAGTGCAACCCTCGCGCACGCGCAAACCCATGAAACAGGTGAAAAACCATCGTCAAAAAAAGAAAAAACAGAGAACAGACCCTTGTTAGAGTTGGGTTTGAACGTTTCCAATGCCATTGCCAACGCCGTTGGCTCGAAGGGGAACGCCGATTTTTTGTCGTATCAAGACCCTTATCAACTCAATCTTTGGCGTTTCAATCCCAAAAACAACCAAGCTATACGACTGGGTTTGGGTTGGAATTTCAATTCGAGCAAAGAGGTGCGCCTCACGACGGGTTTGGTGCGCGTGAAGTCTGAATCACCGATTTCGGCGCGCATCGGCTACGAATGGCGCAAGCAAATCAGCGGCGAATTTCTTTACACCTATGGCGTAGATGCCGCCGTGAATTATTGGTACAACAGTTCGCAAGTTGCCTTTGCGAGCGAGTTGACGGACATTAATATCAATCAACTTTTGATTGGCGGCGGCGGCTCGTTGGGCGTGCGGTGGCAACACAAAAACGGGCGCATCGCCATCGGAACGGAAGCGTTGTTGTACGTCACAACAGGCAGCGAAAAACGAAAAGTAGTGGATAAAAAACTCGGCGTATTGGAAAATTCCAGTAAAAATATGACGAGTCTTTCTAACTTTTTGCCGCAATCGCTCTACTTCATTTTTCGCTTTTAATCCTCCACATCTTCATCTCTAAAAATATTTAAAACAATGAAAAGAAATCATATAAAATTGAAAACAAATTCAGTTTTAAAAATGGGGATTGCCCTGTTTGTTTGCATTTTTTCGACCCAATTGTTGGCGCAAAAAAATGAGGCGGATTCCTCCCGAATTGGTTCGGGAGAAGTGTTGGTTCACCGCGAAATTGGACTCAATGCAACGGCATTGCTCGACCGTTTTTTGCCCTTCGGCGTTCAACAATTTACGGGTCCGACGGACATCACTTTCAAGCGATATCGAAACAATAGAGCCGTCAAAATTGGGATTAGTGCGCAAGCGGTGCCTGACCAAAATACGCAAAATCGCATCGTGTTGCGGCTCGGTGTCGAAAACCGATACAGATTGACGCAGAGAAAATGGTCGTACACGCGCTCGTGGGAGGTCATGCTTGGCGCAGGAGCCATCAATTTGCCGGGTTTTGCGGTAACGGAAGGACAAAGTGCCTCATTTTTAGGCGGTTTATTGGCGTATGGCGTGGAATATAATATCAATCAGCGTGTTTCGTTGATGACGGAGGCGGGCATTTTTGCTGGATTTCGGAGCGTACAAGACAATAATTTTAGTGGCAACGACCCCAGTTCGCTCATTTTGTTGGCGATGCCGCCCATTGCGCTGCACCTTGTCATCAAAATTCCGTAAAATTTTTCTTTAAAAATTATGATTTTTAAAAATTTGGGTTATCCGTTGAAATTTTCAATAGATAACCCAAAAAATGTCCCCCCCCAGTATATTTGGCATTTTTAGGGATAGATACTGGGGGGCATATTTCAGTCGGGTATTCGGATAATCTTTTCGTCATACGTTTTGGCATCTATCAAAATGAGGTCTAACCATGCGTAACGATGTGGATTATTATTTGCTACCCAAGTACTGCGCTGTACGACTCCAATAAGTTTGTGATTGATATAGTCATAATCGCCAATACCATAGATGTAGCTATTATACAGTTGTCGAATCGTATCTGTT
>JBJOPA010000239.1:0-9679 GCA_046051005.1 Bacteroidota bacterium | reverse complement strand
AATGATTATTTCTAAAATAGGCAGTGCCGAGATACCAACCGACCCGATGCCAATGGAGGCTGCCGATATGCTCATCTTTTTGAAGGACCAAAACGAGTGGGTTTCTGCATCAAGCAAACCCGAGTTGATACGGAAGATGGATGAAAAATTAAGCGAACTGCCGGGTGTTATTACAGAGTTTTCGCAACCCATTCAGATGCGTTTCAACGAACTGATGACGGGCGTGAGGAGTGATGTGGCGATTAAAATATTTGGAGAAGATATTGAGATGTTGGTCAGCAAAGGCGATGAAGCCTTGAAATTAATCCAAAATATAGCGGGCGTAACCGATGCCAAAGCCGAGCGAGTGAGCGGTTTACCACAAATGACGATACGATACAACAAAGATAAATTGGCTTTGTATGGCTTGCATGTAGGCGATTTGAATAGAGTTATCCGCATGGGTTTTGCAGGTGAGAACGCAGGTTTTGTCTATGAAGGTGAAAAACGGTTTGAAATGGTGGTGCGTTTGGCGAAAGACGACAGACAAGACATCACCAACCTCAAAACGTTGTTTATCACCTTGCCTTCGGGCAGTCAAATTCCGTTGGAACAAGTAGCGGATATTGCCTACGAACTTAGTCCGCAACAAATCAGTCGAGAAGATGGCAAACGCTGCATTGTCGTCGGTTTCAACGTCAGAGGACGTGATGTGAAAAGCGTGGTAACGGAAATTCAAACAAAATTAGATGCTAAATTGAAATTGCCTGCGGGTTATTTCACGACTTATGGGGGGCAATTCGAGAATTTGGTAGAGGCAAATAAACGCCTTTCGGTAGCGGTTCCTGTGGCGTTGTTACTCATTTTTGTTTTGCTTTTCTTCACTTTTGGCAGCATCAAACAGTCGTTATTGATTTATACGGCGATTCCTTTTTCGGCAATTGGGGGCGTTTTTGCTTTGTGGTTGCGGGATATGCCGTTCAGTATTTCGGCAGGTGTTGGGTTTATTGCTTTGTTTGGCGTTGCTGTTCTGAATGGCATTGTTTTGATTGGTTATTTCAATAAACTCAAAGCCGAAGGCATGGACGATGTGATGGAACGCATCGAAGAAGGCACAAAAGTCCGTTTGCGTCCCGTTGTGATGACCGCTGCGGTGGCTTCTTTGGGGTTTTTACCAATGGCTTTGAGCAATGGCGCGGGGGCAGAAGTCCAAAAACCATTGGCAACGGTGGTGATTGGTGGTTTGATTACAGCGACTTTATTGACGCTCATTGTACTGCCAATTTTGTATTATTTGTTTGAAAAAGGGATAAAAAAAGGAAAGAAAAATTTTAGCATACCCCCCCCAGTATTTTTACTGTTTTTTGTGATAAATAAGGGTTTTGCGCAACAAAACCCGCCTTTAAGTTTGAATCAAGCGATTGAAATGGGGCAAAAAAACAACCTGCAAATCCAAGCAAACGACCTCAATATTCAGCTGCAAACGCAACTCACGGGTTCGGCAAAGGAGTTGCCCAAAGCCAATATTGTTGCCATGTTGGGGCAATACAACACACGTAAATTTGACCAAAATTTCAGCATTTCACAGTCTTTTAATCCTTTTTTATGGCAAGCCAAAAAGGAATTATTAAACGTAAATGTCAAAACGGCGGAACTGAAACAGCAAGTTGCCAAACAGGAAATCGCGTTTCAAATTCGGCAATCGTGGAATATGATTTTGTATTTGGAACAGGTCAATAAATTGATAGAAAGGGAAGATAGTTCGATGCAACGCTTTGTAAAAGCCGCCGCTTTGCGTTTCAAAACGGGTGAAATGGGGCAATTAGAAAGCGTGACCGCCACGACAAAACAACAGGAATTGCAGCAACAACTCAAACAAAATCAATCATTTATCACGCTCGAAAAATCAAAAATATTGGTTTTACTCAATTCCAAAGCGGATTTTTCACTCGCAGAAAATGATTTTTCAATCTTGACTAATTTGGCTTTAACCGATAGTGCGTTGTTGCGTCAAAATCCGTCTTTGCAATTGGCAATACAAGAAATTTCCTACGCCGAAGCCGCTAAAAACGTTCAAAAAGCAGAGCTAAAACCTGAATTTACGGGTGGTTATTTCATTCAATCGCTCACGGGCAATCAGGAAGTGAACAACCAAATCGTTTATTACAACGGCATTCCTCGTTTTCAAGGCGTGACGTTGGGCGTGTCTATGCCCATTTTTGGCAAAAGTGCGAACAAAGCCAAATTAGATGCCGCCAATACAAATGTTTTGTTGCAGCAAAAAAATGTAGCCGCCCAAAATGCGACGTTGCAAGGGCTGTTTTCGCAAGAAATCCAACAACTCAATGCGACTAAAACGCAGTTGGATTATTACGAAAAATCCGCTTTGCCCAATGCCGCTATCATTAGTAAAAACGCTTCAAAAGCGTATTTGAATGGCGATATTTCCTACATCGAATATTTGCAAGGCACTCAAACGGCGAAGGAAATTCAACGGAATTATTTGGACGTGATTTTAAAACACAACCAATCCGTCATCAACCTTCAATTTTTATTAAATCAATAACCACAACTTATTAAAAGTTGTATTTATAAATCGAAATAATTTTTAATTATGAATAAGAATATTGGATATGTTTTAAGTGGCATCATTGTTCTTTTATTGAGCATTATTGGCTATATGAAATTCGGTCAAAAAGCCCCAAATACTGGGGGGGGGGGTGTTGAAGCCAAACACGCCGAAAGTGGACACGACGAACACGCCGAAAGCAACGTGAAAGAGGTAGCACTCAATGAAGCGCAATTTAAAAATGCTGCCATTGAATTGGGTGGTTTCACTATGAAAAATTTGAGTGAAGTCATTAATGCCACGGGCTACACCAAATTGCCGCCGCAAAACCAAGCCGATGTCACGGCTTTTATCGGCGGCACTATCCACTCAATCAAGGCAAGCGAAGGGCAATATGTCAAAAAAGGGCAAGTTTTGGCAACCATTCAAAGTTTGGCATACAACGATATGCGCTTGGAAAAAGCCAAATTGGTGGAACAATTAGAGGCTTCACAGACCAATAAAGGGTATTTAGACCTTGAATATGCCCGTCAGAAAGAACTCTCCGATGAAAATGTCAATGCCAAAAAGACGTTTCAAAAAGTGGCTGCTGATGTAGAATTTGAAAATAAAAAGATAAATAATTTACAAAGTCAAATTGGTATTTTAGAACAAAGTTTACAAGTCGGCGGCTCGGTTCAATCGCCTATTTTGAGCATTGAAGCCCCTATTTCGGGTTATATTTCAGCCATTAATATTAAAATTGGAAGTAATGCCGAAGTTGGAAAACCTCTTTTTAGTATTGTGGACAATTCGCAAATGCACGTTGATTTGTTGGTTTATGAAAAGGATTTGTACAAAGTAAAAACGGGTCAAAATGTGCGTTTCATACTCACCAATCAGAACAATTCGGAGATAAAAGGTAAAGTATTCAGCATCGGCAAAGCCTTTGAAAACGATACCAAATCCGTAGCCGTTCGCGTGGCTATTGTCAACGATAAACAAACCTTGATTTCGGGTATGTACGTCAACGCCCTCATAGACGTAGGCGCAAACAACGTGCAAACCTTGCCCCTCGAAGCGATTGTAAAAGCCGACGGTCGGGAATTTGTTTTTATATTAGAGGAAGGCGAACACGCCGCAAAAGAAGAAAAAGGGCATGAAGAAAAAGAAGGTCACGACCATGCTCACGCTCACGAAGCGGGCGACAAACACGCTGAAAGCGAAGGGAAAATGTATCACTTCCAACGCATTGAGGTCAAAACGGGCAATGCGCAATTAGGTTTTATACAAACCATTTTTCTGCAAAACGTAGAAAAAGATGCTAAAATCGTTCTAAAAGGAGCGTATTATATTCAAAGTCACTTACTAAAAAGTGAAGGCGGCGGTGGACATGACCATTGATTTTATAATTTTACGCTTATTTTTTAAGACATAAAATTGCAGTAATATCAAGGTTTTGTGAGCTGTGCGCCTAAATATTGCTCATATACTGGGGGGTATCATTTTTCAGCATTTTTTTAGAAAAAAAAAGCAAAAAAATGATACGTTTCTAAAAAGTGTTTAACTTTGCTACATGAATGATGTTTTTAAAAATATATTTAGTTTACGTGATGTTTCATGTAAGCGTGTAAACATTTTGATACACTCAAAAATGAGTAACATTGTTTTTGTGAATTTTCGAGTTAATAAATTATAAAGAAAAATAATTATGGAGAAGACGCTAAATCAAACATTACATATAGCAAAATTTTCAAAAAAAGATGAGTTTTATACTCAGCTTTCAGATATAGAAAGAGAACTGAAACACTATAAAGAACACTTTGAAAATAAGGTAGTTTTTTGTAATTGTGATGACCCTCGAAGTAGTAATTTTTTTAATTATTTTGCACATAATTTTGAGAATCTTGGATTACAAAAACTCCTAACTACTTGTTATAAAAATCAAGAAAAAGATTTATTCTTTCAAGAAAAATCTGAAAATGCCATATTCCTCGAATACACGGGCGACAAAAATGGCAATAAGGTTCCTGATGCAGAAGAAATTGGCATTAAATTCCTCAAAGGAGATGGCGATTTTCGTAGCCAAGAATCTATTGAACTTTTAAAACAATCCGATATTGTAGTAACCAATCCACCTTTTTCATTGTTCAGAGAATACGTTGAGCAATTGATAAAATACAAAAAAAAGTTTCTCATCATTGGTAATATCAATGCAATAACATACAAAGAAATTTTTAAATTAATTAAAGAAAATAAGGCTTGGTTAGGCATACATATGGGTAGGGGTATTTCGGGTTTTATCGTTCCCAATAACTATGAACTTTACGGGTCAGAAGCTCGTATTGATAGTTCAGGTAACAGAATAATCTCTCCAAATAATTGTTTGTGGTTAACAAATTTAGATACTTCTAAACGACATGAAGATATTGTTCTTACTAAAAAATATTACGGCAATGAAAGCCAGTATCCCAAATTTGATAATTACGATGCGATTAATGTAAATAAGACCAATGATATACCAATGGATTACAAAGGCATTATGGGGGTTCCAATTACTTTTTTACATAAATTCAATCCAGAGCAATTTGAATTAGTAAAATTTAGAAAAGGGAATGATGAAAAAGATTTATCAATCAATGGTAACTGTCCATACTTTAGAATTTTAATCAAGAACAAAAGGTTATAAATAATCAATGGCAAAAAAGCAAACAGACAGATTAACATCGGAAAAATTAAGAGGTCAAGGTCAAAAGGAAATATTTGGTGAAAATGCCCAAAAGCATGACCTATCAGTAAACGATTTTTCAAAAGTAGTTTTTGAAACCTTACAAAAAGATTTTCCAAAACTTGAATTTCGTTTTAGAGATAGCATCGAAAAAAAGGAAATTAATGAAAAACTCAATTCCGTTGATTCAAGATTAGGCGTAACGATATTTGTGGCAAAAGCGTCAATAAAACCCGATGGGGGAATTATTGAAGTTAAAGATAATGACAATAAATGGCGTATTGTTTTGGTCTGCGAAGCCAAACATCAAGGAAAGGACATTGAAAATATCCGCAAGGGAATTTTAGTTGGTAAAAACAATGACCAAGCATTAATGGTAGCAGGAAATGCCATTGAGCGTTCTCATAAAAACATCAATGAAATAAGAAATGTAATGATTGGTGAAAAGTACTTTCCTTATATTTTATTTTTGCAGGGATCAAATTTCCTCACGGAACCATTTACCGTAACAAAGCTAGATGGAACGGAGTTTATATTGAAGCATGATGTAGGTTCTTTAAATAGAATAGATAGATTAACATCCTCAAATTATGGTTTGCCCATCAATCACAATTGTTGTGAAAATATATTTATCTCTGTTGATGGACAACCGATTATGTTACAAGCCGTATCAATTTATACAAAACCAACGGAGTGGACTATTGATGAAATGTTGCCAATCATGACAGATATTTCAATGACCGCCTTAAGAATTATAGGTGTGATTAAATGAAAGTTGTATCAATAGTACATTTTAAAACTTCACGCCAAATTATCTAATAAAAATATTGAACAGGTGATTTGGACAAATTTTCGACCGCTTTTCAAGCAAAAAACGCCCCCCCCAGTATATTCGCCGATTTTTGAGTATTTTTCAACATAAAACAAGTCCTCACACACGTTGCGTGTGTGAGGACTTGTTTTTGAATCATTTAAATATCAAAAAAAGAACTTATGGTTTTTTGACTTTGTCAAAATCACCCGCTTTTATCATCGTAATTTTTGATACATCAATGTTTTTACGCAACATTGCATTCACGTCTGCCACCGTCAATTTACTCAATCGGGCTTCTAAATCTGCATTAAATTTCATCGTGCGATTCAAAATCAATTGACTGTTGAGGCTGCTCGCCAAACTTCCATCTTGCGAACGTTCGACGATATTGTTTTGTAAAATGCCTTTTTTCGCATCTTCCAATTCTTTCTCCGTGATGCCGTCTTTCAAAATACGCGCAATTTCATCTTTAAACGCAGATTCCAATTTTTCAACATTTTCAGGCGCGTAAATCGCATAAGCCCCAAAAGTAGCCGCATCATCTATCGAAGGAACCGACAACCACGAACCTACACCATAACTAATGCCTTCTTTTTGGCGGATTCTGTCTGCCAAACGCGAACTCAACGCGCCGCCGCCGAGTATGTGATTGCCCACCATCAACGCCACATAATCTGGATTGTCGTCGCGCATTTGGAGGTTTTGTCCTGCAAAAAACATCGCATTTGCCTTGTCTGGCGTTTTGATGTTTTTATTGACCGTCGTCACATTTTCAAATTTGTTGACCAATGGTTTGAAAGGTGTTTTTGCATTCCAACCTTTCAATCCGTCGAGCAATTGTTTTTTAGCGACCGTTTCGTCAAAATCACCGACGATAGATACGGTGGTTCCGTCATTGATGCCAAAAAACTTTTCATAAGCCATTTTCACGTCCGCCAATTTCAAGGCTTTTGCAGCCATTTCTTCTTCGTCCAATGTGGCGGTATATCGAATGTCGCCTTTCGGAACTTTGCGCATGGTGCGTTGCAATTCTACGAACGCCAATGCTTGCGGGTCGGCTTTTTGTTGCTCGATTTGCTGCATTTGTTGTTGACGATATTCTTCTAATTTCGCCTCTGGAAAATTAGATTCGCGCAACATTTCTACCACCAAATCAATCACTTTTGGCAAATTTTCTTTTGTGGTTTCAATGTCAATGCCCACGCGATTCAAACTTTGGCGAACGCTGACGGTTGCTTTCAAATTGTCAAAAGCATCTTTGATTTGGGCTTCGGTCTTGGTTTTGGTTCCTTTCATCAACAAATCGGCAACGGCAGCAATGGCGTTTCCTTGATTCATCAACGATTTTTCGTCGCCCAATCTGAACACCAACGCCATATTCACGGTGTTGCCACGTGTAGTTTTTTGCAACAATGCCATTTTGATGCCGCCTTCGGTGGTGCGCTTGGTGCGTTTATCCACGTTTTCAGGCGACGGGTCAAATGCTTCACCTGCTGCCATCACTGCTTTTCCTTTGTAACCTTCTACCAATGCCGAAACATCGGGTACGTTCGGAATTTCTGAACGGTCAGGCTTTGCATCGGGCATGAAAACGCCCAACGTGCGGTTAGATGGTTTGAAATATTGCTTTGCAACTCGCGCAATATCGGCAGCTGTTGCTTTTTCTACATTGTCGCGATAGATGAAACCCATGCGCCAATCGCCCATCGCCACGAAATCGGTGATGGCAGTTCCCAACTTCGACGAAGTGCGGGTCAATTCCTCGAAACGACGCAAAATGGTGGTTTTTGCCCGCGTGATTTCTTCCTCCGTCGGCGGATTGGTTGCCAAATCGTCTAACGTTTGGGTGAAAACAGCACGCGCTACATCAATATTTTGGGAATTTAAAACATTGACATTCAAATAAATAAAACTCGGGTCTTTGCCTGGGTGGACATAACTCCACATCGTAGCGGCTTTTTTACCTTCAATGAGGTTTTTATACAAACGTCCAGACGGGTTGTTGGTCAAAATTTCATTTAAGATTTCAATGCCCGCATAGTCTGGGTGCGAACCCGAACTCGTGTGATAAGCTGCCGACAAAACTTGTCCTTCGCCCACGCGACGCAACGCGACGACGCGCTCGCCGTCTTGTACAGGCTCTGCCGTCCAAGATTTTTGCAACACGCGGCTTGGTTTTTGAATTGGTGCGAAAAATTTTGAAATCAATGCCAACGCTTTTTCTTCGTCCATTTTTCCTGCAACGAGCAAAATGGCGTTGTCGGGTTGATAGAATTTGCGATAAAAGGCTTGTAAGTTTTCAATCGGAACGTTTTCTATGTCCGAACGATTGCCGATGGTGGTTTTGCCGTAGTTGTGCCACAAATAAGAAGTGGACAACACGCGCTCCATCAATACGCCTTCGGGATTGTTTTCGCCCATTTCAAACTCGTTTCGGACCACCGAAAACTCAGTTTCAAGGTCTTTTTTGGCGATGTACGAATTGACCATTCTGTCCGATTCCAAATCCAACGCCCACGTCAAATTTTCGTCGCTCGCAGGAAAGGTTTCGTAATAATTGGTGCGGTCGTACCAAGTTGTGCCGTTGAAATCGCAACCATGGTCGTTCAATTCTTTCGGTATGTTGGTGTGGCGCGGCGAACCTTTAAACACCATGTGTTCGAGCAAATGCGCCATGCCCGTTTCGCCCAAACCCTCGTGGTTGGAACCCACCACGTAGGTGATATTCACGGTCAACGTCTGTTTTGAATTGTCTGGAAACAGCAACACGCGCAACCCGTTTTCGAGTTTATACTCCGTGATGCCTTCCACGCTCGTCACTTTGGTCATGCCTTTGGGCAACGTTTGCGCGTGCGCGTGCGGCGCAAATGCCATCGCCAGCGCGAGCAATAAAGTTGGAATAGTCGTTTTGAAAATCATACTTTTTTTAAAGAATTTAATTGAAAATGAATAAAATTTTGTTAAAATTTCGTCAATAATGATGGCAAAAAGCAAGAAAGGCTGCTTTTTTGCGTTTCATAACCTACAAATGTAGAAAGATTATTTTCGACTGACCATATTTTTTAGACGAAATGGGGCAAAATACCCGATAAAAAGTAGTTTCTGCATCTAAAAAATTATAAAAACACATTTTTCAATTTCTGAAAACTGTGACAGGCATACCCCCCAGTATATTGTCATTTTTTTGTCAAAAAAATACACTTTTCGAGGCATTTTAAAATGATAAATGCACTAAAAATTTGATAATCAATGCGTTATATTTTTTGAATATTTTTTTATTAAATTTATATTGTCACAAATTGGTAAAAAAAAGATTTTATAGCAACAAGTGATACGTTTTCGGCGTTATATTTGTGTTGTAATATGGATTAAGAGTGATTTTTAAAATGAGATGTTCCCTTGTTAAACCCTATTTTTTTTTGAATTTGTATTTGAATTGTTCGCATTCCGCGTAACCCCTTTAATTTTTTTTTATTGAATTATTTTTTTTATTTTTTTTTGACATTTTTGTGACATTTTGAGAATCATATTTTTTCAAATGTTTTGATGAAAAGAATAAATGAAATTAAAAATTATTCCCTTTTTTGCCCCATTTTATTAACATAGGTTA
>JBJOPA010000238.1:0-6976 GCA_046051005.1 Bacteroidota bacterium | reverse complement strand
TCCAGATTAGCCTTGACTTTTTTGTATAGGATAGCCACTATCGTATAAAACGGCGTACAATATTAAACAATTAAACATGCCACCAACTGTGGGTCGGATTTGCTATCCCAACACAAAAATATTAAATAAAAAAAATAACAACAAAATTTTATTCGGTAAAGAAAAAAAATGTAAACATACAACTGGGGGGGGGCATTTTCAACGATTTTTTTTCAAAAAAAATGACTAATCGTGTTTGATTATTTTTTTGAAATTGGAATTGATGTTGACTTTGCACTTTTTACATTCTAGGATTTCTTTGCATTTTGCCAACACCGCAGCACTTTGTACCTTGTCGTTGACGCGCAATTCATTTTCGTCCAATTGAACGCTAAAATTTTCACCATCTTCTATCAAACCCACCGATTCTAAATATTCAATCAACTTTTCGCCCTTGTTTTGCCCTTCTTCTCCTTGTTTGGGAGCCGACATTTCGATGGTTTTTGAGCGATATTCTTGTTTGTAAGAATCGCCCTCTTTCATAGGCGGCGGCGGCGGCATAGGCGGAAGCGGTGGCAATGGTGGAAGTGGCGGCAATGGCGGCGGCTCAATAGCGGCAATTTCGGACTGATATCTTCCAAAATCGGCTTTGTCAATTGCCTTTCCATCAATGGTAAGCGATTTTATTTCGCCATTTTCGATGACAATGTGCTTGGTTTTTCCGTTGTCATCACGGTCAATTATTTTCGTAGAACGCCGTGTAATAGGCGTTGAATCGCTGCTCGACGAAATCGAAATTCGCTCATACGATGCACGCGAAGTCGTGTTTTGCGGTAAAAAATAACACAGCGCAACGCTCGCGCCCGTGACCAATAAAACCCCAGTAAGAATAGATTTTTTCATAATACAAATTGATTTTTTAAATGATGAAAATATGGTTGATTTCAAGTAAAATGACAACCTAAAATCAAAATGGTTGCTTCCCAAATTCCATTTTTTTTCAAGACGCATTCTGATAAAAAAAATGTATTTTTGTAAAAAAATTTAACAAATCAAAAAAAATTAAGAAGATGAATTTCAAATCAAGGTATGTGCGCTATTTCAAATGGGGAGTCGTTTCATTTGCAGCATTGTTTTTTTTCCGACTGGGTTACGGCTATTTTAGCGGCGGAAATGACGGAATGTCAGAAAATGGGGGCAGTTTTTTTAGCGGAATAGAAAATTTGCGGAAAAATTATGCGTCCGAAAAAATGACAAAGATGCAGTCCCCTTCCCCCACGCCCAACGACGCGCCAAATTTTTCGAGCAATCAAAAATATGAAAAAACGGCTTCCATCAAGTCAAAAAGTTCGCGTTTCGACCAAGACAAATCGGGCGTTGACAAAATCACCAAAGATTTTCAAGCCGTTGTGCAATACGAAAAAAATGAAGGCAAAAAAGGCAGTCGAGAAATCCATTTGCTGATTGGTGTCAATCCGATTTTGTTTGATAGTTTTTACGTCGAAATTCAAAAAATTGGTGAACTCAAAGCCACCGAAATCACGAAGGTGGACAAAACCAACGAATTTCGACAACTCAATGCGCAAAAAGTTTCGTTAGAAAAAACGTTAAATTCGCTCAACGAACTCAAAGCACGCGGCGGCGCGATTGGCGATTATGTTTCGTTGCACGACAAAATCCTAGAAATTGAGAAGCAATTGCAAGGTTTGGGCGTAGAATTGGGCAATTTTGACAGCGAAAACGAATTTTGCTCTATCCGATTTTCGCTTTACGAAGGCGCAACGGGCAAAAAAATCAGCAGTTGGCATCGCGTAAAAACGGCATTGGAATGGACGTTGAAATATTATGCCGTCGCCATTTTTGGATTGTTGTGTTGGTCAATTTTTATTTTTATGCTACTTTTTATTATTGATAGATTTAATATTTTGAAAAAATTAGTCGAAAAAACCGACGATTGAATTAAAAAAAAAATTCCGTAGAAAGCGTTTTCTACGGAATTTTTTTTTGAATTTTAAAACTGATATATTTTCAAAACAATTTCAAATTGTTGGTCTTTGCTGACGGTTTTTGCCATTTCTTCGGCTTCGGCTTTTTCCGTTTCTTTAAACCGTTTCAAGCAAACTGCTTTGAGATGGGTTTGCGGATAATCCACAATTTCCGCATCAATGAATCCAAAATCGAGGGCGCGTTGGAGTTGTTTCATCGCATTGTCCGTTTTGCTATATGTTCCGATGACCAACAAATAACAAATTTCTTTCCCCGTTTTTGGCTGCACCAATGTCGTATCGAACTTCAAAGGGGCAATTTTAGGCGGATTTTGCGCCGATATACTGGGGGGGGGCGTTTCGGAAGGCGTGGAACGCGCATTTTTCGGTCGCGGCTCGTTAATGCGTTTTCTGACCGCCACGTCTGCTTGCTCGAAAGTGGCGTTTGCCAACGCATCGTCAAGTTTCACGATTTTAATTTCGGTACGACGGTTGATGCGATATTCGGCTTCCGAACATGGCACGCTGTCCAAACAACGATTTTTAGGAAACGATTCGCCATAACCCACCGCCGAAAGTCGCTCGCGAGCGATGTCGTTGGCAACTAAATATTCCAAAATATTATCTGCTCTACGCTGGCTGAGTTGCAAATTATATTCGGCACTTGCGCGTGCATCGGTGTGTGACTGAATTTCGATGCGCAGGGATTTATATTTTTTCATCAAATCCACGACCGTTTGCAAATCAGAACGCGATTCGGGGCGCAAATCGGCATCGTTGTAATTGTAATACACATTAGGCAATTTGATAATTGTTCCTTCTCGAACACTTCCCAATTTTCCTATGTTTTCAACTTTATCGCTTGTTTTTTCAGTCCGTTTTTCATTTCCTTTTTCAGGCGTTTTTTCGGCTATTTTCTCAATTGGTTTCTCAATTGTTTTTTCAATATTTTTTTCTTCTTTTTTCTTATTTTGTGAAACGCCTACTTCTACTTTTTGATTTGTTTTTGGCGTTTCTTCAAACTCGTCGGGTTCGACGGCTTTGTTGTCAACAATGGGATTGGAATTATTTTTTTCAAGCGGTTTGTCTATATTTTTATCAACTTTTTCCAATTGTCCCAACACGCGATTGTCTTGCTTATACATTGTTTTCACAATATGTCGAGGCGCATAATCAGCGTTTGCGAAATCAAAAATATATTGACCTTCTTCCATAAAAACCTTGATTTTTCCTTCGCTATCGGTCGTATCGGTTTTCCACGCGACTTGCGCGAGGGACATTTCACCGCCGTCCGACGTTTTCAGCGCAATAATATTGCCTGACGAATCGGTCAAAATGGCAGAATTTTTAGTTTGCGCAGTCGGTGCGTAATTGACGATTACATTTTTGAGTGGTTGTTGGGTTTCGCGGTCAGTTGCCAAAATGGTGGCTTCAAAAGTTGGGTGTGGCGGCGTGGTGAGTCCTTCTTTTGCAAAAAATCTATAAATATCGTCATCGCCTTCACCGCCCGGACGGTTAGACGAAAAATAGCCATTTTTTTGGTCAAGGTCGGCAATCAAACCAAAATCGTCGCTGCGGCTGTTGATGGGCGCGGGCAAGTGTTGCGGCGATAACCAACCCGTATCGGTCATGCGCGTGAAGAAAATATCCAATCCGCCCAAGCCTTTGTGTCCAGTCGAAGCAAAAAACAACGTTCCGTCGGCGTGCAAGTGCGGAAACATTTCGTTGCCCGAAGTGTTGATTTTCAAGCCCAAACTGACAGGGTCGCTCCATTCGGATTCCCCTTTTTTGTTTGTTTTTTTGAGACACATATAAAGATCTGTACCGCCGCGACCGCCTTTTCTGTTCGAGCAAAAAATGAGGCGCGAGCCATCGTAAGAAATACTGGGGTGGGCAAAATCGGCTTCTTTGTCGTTGTTGATGTTCAGCAAAGCGGGTTTTGTCCACGTGTTGTCTTTTTTACGTTGGGCGGCGTAGATTTTTAGTTTCACTTTTCCGTCTTCCGACGGTTCGGGTTTGCCAAAACGTTGGTTCGAGCGCGTGAAAAAAATCTGTTGCTGTTGGGCATCGAACGTGAGCGGACCTTCGTAGAGTTTGGTGGTCAGACTTTGAGAAAAGGGTTCGGGTTTTTGCAACGAACCATCTTCGCCGCGTCGTGCGAGGAAAATGGAAGTCGTGAATTTGCCCGTTCGCTCGTCTTCTTTTTTGGTTTGGGTTGCGTCGGGGTTCGAGGAAATGAAGACCAAGCCATTTTCAAAAAAGGCTGGACTGTATTCTTGAAACGTCGAATTGATGCGACGTTCGGCAGTAACTTCAATGTTGTTGGCTACATTTGGCGTTTGCGCAGCCAAAAAATGCCCCCCCCCCAGTATAAACGCCGCAAAAAGGCAACAGCTGCTCCTATTTTTGGAGCCGTAGATTCGGAAGTTCATCATAATGCAGTAGTTAATATGAAAAATTTTGCTTATCAGTAAAGTGAACAAACAAGATATTTTCAAATTTTAAACCAAATTTCAATTTTTTATAATTTATCTTAAAATTGCCTTAAAAACTTTCATTTTTTTCAGATTTACAAACAAAAATCTCTTTTTGACGTTATAAATCGGGTTCTGTTTTTGATTTGTGATATATTCGATTTACTTTTGACGTAAAATTTCAATTTTGATTCATCATATAAAATTTCGATTTTATAGCTTTTTAAAAAATATAATTTCAACGTGCGAAAAATAATTCTTCTTTTTTCAAGTTTGTTTTTTACGGCGAATCTCGTTTTTTGCCAGCAGCCGCGTCCGTCGGGTTCGAGTTGCCAGAACGGTCAATTTGACCGCGAGGTTGCTTCTTTGCTTTCTTTTTCGGTCGCGCCGATTGACGTAGATTCGCTAAAAACGGTGCAACATTCGGTCGTTTTGTTAGATGCCCGCGAGCCAAAAGAGTTTGCAATCAGCCACATCGAAGGGGCGGTCAATTGCGGTTATGACAATTTTGACGGCAATTCGGTCAAAAATTTAAACAAAAATGCGCCCATCGTCATCTATTGTTCGGTCGGCTATCGGTCGGAACAAATCGGCAAAAAACTCAAAAAAATGGGTTTTTTGAACGTCCGAAATTTGTACGGCAGCATTTTTGAATGGATAAATCGCGGCAATTTTGTGGTGGACAAAAATGGAAAAACCACCAATAAAGTTCATACCTTCAACAAAAATTGGTCGAAATGGGTGAACAGAAAAAACGTAGAAAAAATTTATTAAAATTCCGAAAAAATACTTTTTTTAGCATAAAATATTGTAATGTTATGAAAAAAATATTGACTTCCATTTTTTGTTTGGTTGCTACTTTTTCGTTTGCTCAAATCCGATTCGACACGATTACGGTTGGCAAAAATGAATTTGCCATTTCGGGCAACACGTATTCGTTTTTTCAAACCGTTCCAGCTGTCACTTGGAATCGAAGCGTTTATATCTATCCGAAACAAGTCGTTTATCGGAATTTACGCCCCAACACCAATTTTTTACAAGGTTTTTGGCTTTATCGCGACGTGACGCGGGTTTCGACGGTCACGCCTGCGCCTGGTCGCTTGCGAGGGGGCAGCCGCGCCAAAGTTTGGCTTGCGCAAACGGATTCGACCGATTTTGCGAACGTGACGACTTGGAGCGATGCACAACGCATTTTTAATCCAAAAATAATTATCAATCGAGATATAAAAAACGATGCCGACACGTCAAGCGGTTATAAATATTTTAGGTTGGATAGCTTTGATTTGGGGGCAATTAATAGAAATAAAAATCTTTATATCGCCGTTGAATATATACAAGATTCGGCAGCGATTGACCAAATTTATTGGTCTTACGATTCCACTTCCGTGAAGCCAAATGACGTGGACACGACCAATTATTTTAGCCGTTTACAATTCCGTTTTTGCCATCGTCCTTCAAGTGGCGTTGCGCTGGTTGACGGTTTTACGGGCAGCAATATTCGCCATCCGCACATCAAATTTGTTTATCGCGACCCGACCAAAACCGAAGATTTGCCAAGCGTGGAGGCACTTTCGGTTTCGCCAAATCCCGTTTCAAATGGCGTACCGTTGACCTTGAAATTTAAAACTTCGCAAGCAAAAGGGCTAAATTTTATCGTTTATGACCTTTCAGGACGCATGTTGTACGAAAAAAACGCTTGGATACTGGGGGGGGCATCTGAAATTCAAATTCCGACCGTCGAACTGCCCAATGGCATTTTGTTACTCAACATTTATGACGAAAATGGAAATTTATCCACCGCAAAATTTTTAAAAAATTAAAATAAAAATATTGAAAAAATGAATCGCAAAATTTGATATTTTTCGGTTCATTTTTTGTTAGTTTTTTTTGATATATGTTACAAATAAAACCCGTTGAATCGCATCAATTAGACGAACTCGTCGAATTGAGTCGCCAAACGTTTATTGATGGTTTCAAAGAAGCCTCGAATCCCGAAAATTTTGATATTTACGTCCGCGACAATCTAAATCTGCCAGTGTTGTCCGCTGAATGGGCTGCTCCCGAAACGCGCTTTTTTTTCGCTTACGATGCCGAAAATGAGTTGGTGGGTTATCTCAAAATGCGTTGGGATAGGTCAACCGATTTTTTTGCCGACGGCGATGCCGTTGAGTTGCAACGCATCTATTTTTTGAAAGCGCATTGGAACAAAGGCTACGGCAGCAAACTGCTGCATTTTGCCGAAAACTTTGCGCGGGCGCAAGGCAAAACGTGGATTTATCTCATCGTTTGGCTCGAAAACAAAGGTGCAATTCGATTCTACGAACGTGAAAAATATGACTTTTTTGCCAGAAAAAACTTTCAGTTTGGCGAAGAAATTCACTACGATTTCGCATATCGAAAAAATTTAAAATAATTTATTCTACGTACATGACAAAAATATTTCGATGCATTTTTTTGTTTTATGATTGAACTGATTTATTATGCATTGTGCTAAATATTCTAATCCGTATTTGAATATACTTTTTGCTGGTCTGCCAT
>JBJOPA010000237.1:0-8104 GCA_046051005.1 Bacteroidota bacterium | reverse complement strand
TTCCATTTCTATCGAACCGTGAATTTTAGAGAGACCCAAGAATGGTATTACGAAAAATTTACAACCCCCGTCATCAAATATTTAGACGACAAAGCGGCGGCGGAAAACCGAACGTTTTGGGTCGGAACCAGCCCCAATTGGCAACCCTCTTTTGGGTTCTATTTCCGTCAATTGCCGTCGCAAAGATTGAAAAAAAAGACATTTGATGCCGAAATTCGCCGCGATTCGTTTTACGATTTTTATTATATCGAAAAAAAAGAATTATCAATTATCGAAAAACATTATAAATTAGAAAAAACTTTTGGCGACTTTTTGTTGATGCGTCGAAAAGATTAAAAAAAATAAAATTCAAGAAAAAAATCAAAATACATGAAAAAAAATATCCATGATTTGACGGGTCGCGTGGCACTCGTGACGGGCGCGAGTCGGGGCATTGGGGCTTCAACGGCGCATCATTTGGCAGCAAACGGCGCAATTGTTGCCGTCAACAGCCGTAAATCGGACGGTGTGGCGGCGTTGGTTGCTGAAATTGAGGCGGCGGGCGGCAAGGCTTTTGGCGTAGTCGGCAACGTCGGAACGCCCGAAGAATGCCGCGCCATTGTCGAAAAAACGCTCGAATTGGGCGGCGGACGACTCGATATTTTGGTGAACAATGCCGCATCGAACCCCGTTTTTGGCGGCGTAGAAATGACCGACGACCGCGCTTTTCAAAAAATAATGGACGTAAATTTGAAAGCCCCTTTTGAACTTTCTAAATTGGCATTGCCGATTATGGAGCGCAACGGCGGCGGTTCCATCATCAATATTTCGAGCATCGGCGGCATCAAACCCGAGCAAGGATTGGGCATTTATTCGGTCTCGAAAGCGGCATTGATTTCGTTGACCCAAGTGATGGCGAAGGAGTGGGGCAGTCGCGGCGTGCGCGTAAATGCGATTTGTCCGGGCTTGATCCAGACCAAATTTAGCGAATCTTTGTGGGAAGATGAAAAAACATTGGGCTATTTCGAGCGAAAAATTCCGTTGCGACGCATTGGGCAACCCGACGAAATTGGGTCGTTGGCGTTGTTTTTGGCATCAGATGCGGGTTCGTATTGCACGGGCAGCTGCTTCACCGCCGACGGTGGTTTTCTGATTATTTGACAACTTTTTAACGCATTGCATTTTTTTATTTTTTTTAGCAACTTTTTTGTCATAAAATTTGTATATGATAAAGCAGTTTAATGATTTTTAAAATATATACTTTGCGAAAAAATAATTTTAAATACACATCAATTTTTGAAGACAACGATGCGCAAGTGCCGCAACGTTGGCGTTCGTTGGCTGCTTTTTTACGATTTTCGGCTTGGGTGGGCGCGGATTGGCTGGCAAATTTGGCGTTTCGCATCGGTTCGCGCCGATTGAACGCCGATGAAATTGCATTGGGAGAAAAGATTTTTGGAAAAAGCATTGATTTTCAGAAAATTAGAATCAATGAAACTTCGATTTTTGCTCGAAACATGAACGTTGCTTTTGTGACTTTCAACGTCATTCATTGCCATTTGGGTATGGAATCTGACGTTTTTGCCCACGAATTGATGCACGTTTGGCAATATCAAAATCTGGGACCGAGCTACATCGCCTATGCACTCGCGGCGCAACGCACGCAGGAAGGCTACAATTACGGCGGTGAAAAATATTTGAAAACGGCGGATTCGATTTTCGATTTCAATTGCGAACAACAAGCCCAAATCGTGCAAGATTATTTTTTACTCGCCGAAAATGCCCCCCCCCAGTATATCGCCCAAAATCAAACGTTTTTACCACTTTTTGAACCCTTTTTGAAAGAAATTCGCACCATTTAAAATTCTGTTGCAACGCAATCCAATATTTTTTGTCGTTTAAATTACAGGTTTTGTCTTATTTTTTGAAATTTTTGACATAAAAATCCACTTTCCAACGTTATAAATTTGGTGTTTGATTCGTGGAAAAAAAAATTACAAATATTTGACGAATTTTCAACTATTTTCGATATTTTTGTAAACTATTTCGTCTAAAAAACACGTTTATTTGCAGTCGCATTTCCATAAAGAAAAAGAGATTTAAAAAAAAATAAATAAAAAAAAATCGTTTATGACCTTGAAAAAATTTTCAGGCTTTGCCTTGCTCGCCAGCGCGATTTTCGTAGCGGCGTATTGCCCCAAACCCGTTCCCGTTAGCAAAGATGCCATTTTGTTGGAAGCAACGATGGCGATGTTGCGTAAATTTCACTACGCGCCTGTCAAAATTGACGACGAATTTTCAAAAAAATCGTATTCGCTTTACCTCGAACGCATTGACGGACGACGCAATTTTTTGACGCAAAAAGATGTGGACATCTTGAAGCAATCCGAAACCAAAATTGACGACGAAGTCAACAACACGTCGTTCAACTTTTTTGAACAATCGCTCACCATGCTCAACGCGGGCAACGAAAAAGCGGAAGTTTATTACAACGATGCCATTGCTGCAAAACACGATTTTGCTGCATCGGAAACCATTGATTTGGGCGAGAAAAAACCATTTGCAAAAGACGACAACGACCTAAAAGACCAATGGCGTAAACTCATCAAATCGGATATTTTGTCGAGATATGTTTCAAAAATTGAAGCAAAAGAAGAAGGAAAAGCCGATTGGAAAGACAAAAGCGAAGCCGAAATGGTAGAAGCCGCCACTCGCGAATGTAAAAAAACATACGATGCGTATTTCAAACGCATCAAAAAACAAAAACGCAGCGACCGACTCGAAATCTACATCAACTCGATTGTTAATGTTTTTGACCCGCACACCTCGTATTTCGAGCCTGTGGCAAAACAAAATTTTGATGTCAGAATGTCAGGACGACTCATCGGAATTGGTGCGCGTTTGCAAACTGAACCTGAAACCGAATTGACAAAAATCACGGAAGTGGTCATCGGCGGTCCTGCCCACAAGCAAAAAGAATTGCAAGAAGGCGACCTCATCATGCGCGTTGCGCAAGGCGACAAAGAAGCGGTGGACGTGGCAGGCATGGAAATTGACGAAGTCGTTTCGATGATTCGTGGAAAAGAAAACAGCGAAGTCCGCTTGACGGTAAAGAAAAAAGATGGTTCCGTCAAAATCATTCCTATCATCAGAGAAGAAGTGGTGTTTGATGAAGGCTTTGCAAAATCATTGATTCTACAAGCCGATGCAAAAGCGGATAAAATTGGATACATCAAATTGCCAAGTTTTTACGCCGATTTTTCAAAAGCAGACGGACACCAATGCGCCGAAGATGTGCGCGTAGAAGTTGAAAAATTGAAAAAAGAAGGTGCAAAAGGCATCATTTTAGATTTGCGTTACAATGGCGGCGGTTCGTTGCGCGATGTCGTCGAAATGGCGGGCATGTTCATCGAACGCGGTCCGATTGTGCAGGTGAAAGAAGCGGCAGCGCGTCCGCAAGTGATGAGCGACGAAGACCCAGCCGTTCAATACAACGGTTCGTTGATTGTGATGGTCAACGAATATTCGGCTTCGGCTTCGGAAATTATGGCGGCGGCGATGCAAGATTACGGTCGCGCCATCATCGTTGGAACCAAAACGCACGGCAAAGGAACCGTTCAACGCTTTTTTGACCTCGACCGCATGGTGCGCAACGATTCTATCAAACCGCTTGGCGAAGTTAAAATTACGATTCAGAAATTTTTCCGCATCAACGGCGGTTCTACCCAATTGCGCGGCGTGGTGCCAGACATTATTTTACCCGACAACTACATGGATTTGAAAACGGGCGAAGAAGAAGAAGATTATCCGCTGGCTTGGACGGATATTGCGGGCGTTTCTTACGAACAAAAAGTATTGTCGTTCAAAAAAGAAAAAATTGTTGATGCCAGTCGCAAACGCATTGCAAAAAATGCTACTTTCAATCTCATTAGCCAAAATGCAAAACGATTGAAAGAAAACCGCGAACGCGACGTATATGCCCTCAATTTGGCGGCTTTCAGAGCCGACGACAAAAAGCGTAGAGAAGATGACAAAAAATTTGGAGATATTTTGAAACCCATTGAAACCATCAAAATCGCAAATTTGAGCGACGATGTGCCTTCATTGGACAAAGATGTGGCGAAAAAAGCCCGCAATACAGAATGGTTGAAAGACGTGAAAAAAGACATTCATCTCTACGAAACCCTTCAAATTATGCGCGACCTTATCGAAAATTCAAACATCGCATCAAAATAATTGAGATAATCAAGATATTTTGAATTTTTAGAACGCATAAAAAAAAATCCGCTTCGCACACACGCGAGGCGGATTTTTTTATGAGTTTTTATAATTTTTTTGAAAAAATTTTTGTTTTGAAACACGTCCGTTTTCCATGCCTCGCGTTGATATTTTCTTAAACGTTTCCGTTCCAAAAATGCCCCCCCCCAGTATAAAACCCCAAAACAGCGTTTTCAGACCGATTTAAAACGTATCAAATTTTGTGAAAGCGGTTTTGAGTCTTCCGACAGATTCGACTTTTCCGAGTAGTTGGGCGGTTTCAAAAACGCCTGGACCTTGCATGGTTCCCATGAGGGCGATGCGTAGGATTGGCAAAATTTCGCCCATTTTCAAGGCATTTTCGGCAATCCAATGTTTTACGTCGGCTTCCATCGCGGCGGCTGAATCAAAATCTAATTTTTTGAAAACGGCAATCAATTCATCAAATTTTGCACGATTTTCGGGTTTCCAACGTTTTTTGACGTTTTCAACATCAAAATCTTTCACATCTTCAAAGAAATAATAACCTTTTTCCAAAAAATCGTTCAAAAACTGCACGCGCTCTTTCATCAAGCCCGCAAAATCGGCGATATACTGGGGGGTAGCCTTGTAACCCTTTTCAGCGACTTTGGAAACGAGTTGCGCCGCCAATTCAGCATTAGAAGATTTTAGAATATATTGTTGATTGAACCACAACGCTTTTTTATAATCGAATCGTGCGCCCGCTTTCTGAATTTTTTCGAGAGAAAACAATTCGGTCATTTCTTCGAGCGAAAAAATCTCTTGGTCAGAACCACTCGACCAACCAATGAGCGACATGAAATTGACCAACGCACGCGGGTCGAACCCAATTTCGCGGAAACCATCGAAACTTTCTTCGTCCGTCGCGCCCGCCCACGCGAGCGGAAAAACTGGAAAACCAAACTTTTTACCATCTCGTTTCGACAATTTTCCGTTGCCGTCGGGCTTCAAAATGAGCGGCAAATGCGCAAATTGCGGCATCGCATGGTCAAAACCCAAGTAGCGATACAACAAAACATGATGCGCCACACTCGGCAACCACTCCTCGCCGCGAATGACATGTGTAATTTTCATATCAAAATCATCAACGATATTTGCCAAATGATAAGTCGGCATTCCGTCGGCTTTCAACAACACTTTGTCGTCCAATTCAGTCGTGTTGACGTTTACTTCGCCTCTAATTAAATCGTTAATTGTAATTACTTCATTATCAACAATTTTCATGCGAATAACGTGCGGCGTTCCTGCGGCAATCAATGCTTCGACTTCGTTTTTTGGAAGTGTAAGGCTGTTGCGCATAGCGTTTCGGGTGTGCATGGAATAGGACTGATGCGACTCCGATTTTAGTTTTTCGCGCATGGTTTCGAGTTCGGCGGGCGTGTCGAAGGCGAAATATGCCAATCCTTTTTCGACCAATTCATGGGCAAATTTTAGATATAACGATTTTCTTTCACTTTGGCGGTAGGGCGCGTGTGCGCCGTCGCCAAAACCTATGCCTTCGGTGGGTGCGATGCCACACCATCTGAGTGCGTCAATGATGTATTGCTCTGCGCCTTCCACAAAACGCGATTGGTCGGTGTCTTCGATGCGCAAAATGAACGTGCCGCCCATTTTTTTTGCCAAAAGATAGTTGTACAATGCGGTTCTGATGCCGCCAATGTGGAGCGCACCCGTCGGGCTGGGCGCGAATCTGACTCGAATACTCATATATTTATTTAAAACTTTTCAAAATTTTTTTCAAAATAAAATTTCTTTTTTGTAGTATAAAAAAGATAAAATTCTTTAAACGCGAGCAAAAAAGGCAATTTTTGGGTGTTTATACTGGGGGGTAGCTTTTTTTGAAATATTTTTTGAATTTTTATGAAAAAAGAAAAAATATTTTTGCGCAAAGCAGCGTTTTAAGGTCTGTAAACGTTTTAGAGACGTAATCTTTACGATTGTTTTTTAGAAATACGGCAAATCCAGATTTTCACAAAATTTTATAAACTTTATAACAATCATATTGTTGTTGAAGTTGTTTCTTGAAAAATATTATTAAAAATGTGTTGCCATCAACTTTAATTCCTCAAAAAACGTCATCAAATCATTACGTAGTTCTTTTTGTTACGACCATTCGATTCCAAAAGCGGCGCAAAACTACGCTTTTTGGCTCAAATTCTTGTAAAAATATTTTTACCATTGATTATTAAACTAAGTTCCTGAATCTTAAAAATCGCCGTTTCACTATGTATTTTATCAAAACACCCAAAATCGTTAGCGACCTTTTTCCCAATTTCACGTGGAAAATTCCGACGACAGAAAAGAAAATTTATTTGACCTTTGACGACGGTCCCATTCCCGAAGTTACGCCTTGGGTCTTGGAACAATTGGCGAAATTCGATGCCAAAGCCACGTTTTTTTGCGTTGGCGACAACGTTCGCAAGCACGGCGACGTGTTCAGACAAGTGTTGGCGGCGGGTCACACCGTCGGAAATCACACGATGAATCATTTCGACGGCTGGAAAACTGAAAGTATTGATTATTTTCATAATGCCCGCAACTGTGCGCGCTTGGTCAATTCGCCCCTTTTTCGCCCACCTTATGGTCGGTTGAAACCAAAACAAGCCAATTTTTTGCAACGCCACTACAAAGTGGTGATGTGGGACGTGTTGAGCGGCGATTTTGACCCTACGATTTCGCCCGAAAAATGTTTGAAAAATGTAATTGGTGCGGCAGGACGCGGCTCCATTGTGGTGTTTCACGACAGTCTCAAAGCGGAGAAAAATATGAAATATGCGTTGCCACGTGTGTTAGAACATTTTGCAGCGAAAGGCTATAAATTTGAATCGTTGGGTGCAGAAATGGGCATCGCGCCCGTTCGCGCAAACGTTTTGGCGGCTGTTTAGCCCTTGAAAAACGCATTTTCTGCCCGATATACTGGGGGGTAGCGTTTTTCTCTAAAAAAATAGAGACAAGGCAATGTTGCTTTGTCTCTATTTTTTTTGAACTTTTTTCTATTTTTTTAAAACAACAAATTCAAACCGACGCGCCCGTTTGTGGATTTCGCGCTGTTTAAATCTATGATTTGAATAATATTATCCGTTGTCAAATATAATTGAAACATTTTATAAGTCAAAACACTTTGTAAACCCACATTCGTAAATTGTTGGTTGCGATTTGAAAAACTGGTTCCGACCATCAAAATGGGCAAAACTTGATATTGCGCCGACAAACTGACTACATTTTGCGAATTTTCGGGACGATTTTCATGATAAACGAGTCCGCCAACATTCCATTTTTCATTGACTTTGTAAGTGGCACTGGCGTAAATTTTCAAAGGAATTTTGCTCGAAAACTTGTCGCCTGTGATGGTTTTGATGCCAAAAATGCGTTCCAACGAATCGCGCAAACGCAAGGCATTGAAATTGTTGAGTTGAAATAAATTTTCGGATTGCGCAGGACGATAGACGAAATTGCCTTGCGAAACATAGGTTTTCGCGTCTGCCCACTTGATGCTGCCGCCCAAATCTATCGCGCTGACCGCAAATTGCCATTTTTCGTGCTTAAAACTTGCGCCAATGTCCAAACTTGCGCCTACATTTCCCGAAAACAAACCTTTCGACGGCAAACTGGCGGGCGATGCAATTTGCAGCGCATAATTTCCTGCGGTTTGGAGTTGCAAATCGTTTTGTAAATTGAGGTTATAATCGAGTGGGTCGGTCAATAATTTGGATTTATAATTTGGCATTTGAATGGCACTGATGCCAAACAATACTTTTACACGTCCGCCAAATCGCCAATTTTCGCGCTCGAATGCTGCGCCAAATGCCCATTCGCTGTATATTTTGGAGTTGAGTTGTCCTTCCAG
>JBJOPA010000236.1:0-5635 GCA_046051005.1 Bacteroidota bacterium | reverse complement strand
ATAATATAAAATTTTTATGCAACATCGCCGAAAGCAGAAACGGCGTTCCGACGGGTAAATTTCCCGTTCCAGAGTGCAATTATGAAGGCAAAGTTGTGCGCATACGTGCCACCGTTGACGTAGAATCGTTCGATACTATTTATGCCTACGGCGACACTTCGGGCGACAAACCGATGCTCGAATTGGCAGAATTTCCACATTTTTGTTTTTTTAATTGACCTTTTTCCCTCAAAAAGTCGAAATATACTGGGGGGGGCATTTTATTTATCAAAAAGGAATAGAAATATTAATCATTTTATATAAAAAATTAAATATAATTAAAGCCATGTTTGTAAATAGTACTTTAAAAAATATTAAGCCCTATAAATTGTCTTTGCACAAAGCATGGGAGTTGGAAGACAAATCTAAAGCCTTAAAATTGGATTGGAATGAAGCTAGTGTTCCGCCAAGCCCAAAGGTATTGCAGCGCGTGCGAGAGGTTATCGAACACGAAATGCTCAACTGGTATCCAGACACAGGCAACAAATCGCTCATCGAAAAATTGGCAAATTATAATGATATTCCAACAGAATGTACCCAATATTTCGCCAGTTCAGATGCTTTACACGAATATATCGTTCGGGCATTCGTCGGCATTTCAGACCGCGTTTTGATTGTTGGACCCACTTACGACAACTTTCGCGCAGTTGCCGAAAGCAACGGCGCACAAATACAGCCCTATTTTCTAAATGACGATTTTACGCTAGATTATCGGCAATTTAAACGCGACTTGACTTTGATTCGCCCCAAAATCACGTATATTGTCAACCCGAATAATCCCACAGGCACATTCCACAAGGCGGAAGATTTAATAGATTTAGTCAATAGTTTTCCCGAAATTTTATTCATCATTGATGAAGCATATTACGAATTTTCAAAAAGTAGCATCAAAAACGAAGCTATTATTCGACAAAATGTCATCATCAGTCGTACATTTTCCAAAGCTTTTGCATTAGCAAGTTTCCGAATCGGCTATTGCATTTCTAATCCAACGATTATTAATATTTTGAATTCAATTAGAAATCCAAAGAATGTATCGCTCTTTGCACAGGTAGCTGCCGAAGCAGCTTTGGACGACAGCACGTATATGTGGAATTATGTAGATGAAGTCGTTGCAGCAAAGGATATTTTTGCCAAAAGATTAATGACCTTGAAATGGGTAAAACCTTTCATTGGCGAGGGCAATTTTATTATGATTAAGTTTTTAGAATCTAATTTGAAAGCAAAATTTATGGAATATCTTGAATCGCACCAAATATTTATTCGCGATTACAGTCATATCGCAGCCACACCAAACTGTGCGCGAATCACGATTGGAACACGCGAACAAATGGATTTTGTTTGGAAAGCTATTCAAGAATTTGATAAAAAAAATAAGTAACTTCAGAATATGTTAATTGACATCATCGCAGGTGCGCGACCAAATTTTATGAAAATCGCGCCGATTATTGAAGCCATAAAAGCGGCGAATACTGGGGGGTACGATATTTCGTATCGCCTTATCCACACGGGACAACATTACGACAAAAACATGAGCGACAGCTTTTTTGAGCAGTTGGGCATTCCGCTTCCCGATTTAAATTTGGGTGCAGGTGGTGGAACGCAAGCTGAACAAACGGCGGCAATCATGGTCGGTTACGAAAAGATTTTGTTAGAAAAAAAAGCGAATCTTTGTCTCGTCGTCGGTGATGTGACTTCGACGATGGCGTGTTCCATTTCGGCGAAAAAGTTGTGTGTTGATGTAGCGCATGTCGAAGCGGGAATCCGCTCGTTTGACCTCACGATGCCCGAAGAAATTAATCGAATGGTAACAGATTCTATTACCGATTATTTTTTCACGACAAGCGAAGTGGCAAATAAAAATTTGAAAAAAGCAGGTATTCCGAGTAAAAGAATTTTATTTGTTGGCAATACGATGATTGATACATTGCTCAAAAATCGTCCGCGATTTGAGCAACCTGCGGTTTGGAAAACGCTGGGTTTGACGGATAAAAAATACTTCGTGATGACGCTTCACCGCCCTGCCAATGTGGACCAAGCAGAAAAATTGCGCGGTTTGATTCACGAAATCACGTCGAATACTGGGGGGGGGGCAGTTGTGTTTCCCGTTCACCCACGCACGGCGAAAATTTTTGCCGATTTGGGCATCAGCGCGCCAAATTTGCATACGATTGAACCATTGGGATATTTAGAATTTAACTATTTGGTCGAGCGTGCGCAAGGTGTTATCACCGATTCGGGCGGCATTACGGAAGAAACGACCGTCATGGGCGTGCCGTGTTTGACCCTCCGCGACAACACCGAGCGTCCAGAAACCATCACCGTCGGCACCAACGAACTCATCGGCACCGACCCCAAAGCCATCGCGCCCGCCCTCCAAAAACTCCTGGCAGGCAACTGGAAAAAAGGGGGAATCCCGCCACTTTGGGACGGCAACACCGCCACCCGAATCGTCGAACAGTTGATTAAAATTTATAAAATTAAGAAAAAATAAGTTTGGATACTGGGGGGAGGCTTTTTTTAAAAAAACTGCATCAACAATGGAAAATAAAAAAAACATACTATTTGTAATTGCACTTGCTTTATTGAGTTTTTGGTTGACTTCGAGTTTGAAGGGGCATAAATTTGGATATTATGTTCCCAAAAGCGATTTTGAGGGTTATTTTATGTATTTGCCCGCCACTTTTGTCTATGGTGGTTTTGAAAATGTGCCTGTTCAAACGCCTAATGAATATTCAAAATTTGAAAATTCTAATAAAATTGGCAACCGATTTACCTGCGGCGTAGCCATGTTGATGTCCCCGTTTTATGGGGCTGCCATGTTGTGGCGACATCTCAACCATGAAAGTACAGCCGTCTATTACACCAAAGAAATTGACATGGCGATTTGTTTTTCCGCGTGTTTTTTTGGTGCATTGGGATTGTTATATTGCAATTTTTTATTAAAACGAACCCGAATCAAGCGAAAAACGCGGCTCCTCACACTCGGAATTTTATATCTGGGAACAAATCTGCTCTACTACGTCGTCAAAGAACCTTTGATGAGTCATGTTTATTCCTTCTGTTTGATTGCTGCATTTTTCTATTATTTGCCCACTTTTTTGGCGCAACCGACCGTCAAAAGTGCGTTGCGAATTGGCTTTTTGAGTGCCATGATTGTCTTGGTTCGTCCATCGAATATATTTTTATTATCCTTATTTTTTCTATACGACATTACAAATTGGGAGTCTTTCCGACAACGAATCGGCTTGATAAAACAACATTTTTTACTTGTTTTGATGATGATTGTGGAAGGTTTGGTGCTTTCGTTTCCACAAATGTCCTATTGGCACAGCCTCTCGGGAAGATGGGTGATGAATGGCTACAAAGAAATAAACGGCGGTGGCAGTGCAGTGTTCAGATTTTCAGAACCGCATTTGTGGCAAATTTTCTTTCACCCATGCAATGGTTTTTTAATCTATACGCCCATTATGCTGCTCGGAATCATCGGATTAGCTGCCATGAATTGGAAAAAGGAGCGAAATGGGAGATTATATTTTATACTTTTTTTGATACATGTTTACATGTGTGCAAGTTGGTGTGTTTGGTGGTACGGACATGCTTACGGCTATCGCCCATTTATTGATTTTTATCCAATTTTAGCACTGGGCGTAGGTTTTTGTATTGACTATTGCTTGGACATCAAAAACAATATACTGAAATACGCTACATTTTCCATATTTTTCTGTTTGGTTTTGCTGAATTTTAGATTGATTATTTATCCAAATTATTGGCAAGTAGAACCAGACGGAAGCAAAATTGATGACCTATACAATGCCCTAAATTGGGCAATAAACCTTACAAAGTGGTAAAATAATGGTCGGATACTGGGGGGGGGCATTTTCTTAAAATAATTTGTATTTTTGCACTTTTAAAAACTAACAAAATTGAGAAAATGAATCATACAGCGCAAGTTAAATTTGCAGAAACGCCAGTTGGTGTTCAATCTGCCTTAAATTTTGAGGAAATTTCTTTTCCTTGTTCATCAAAACCCATGTTTACATTCATTGATTTGTTTGCAGGAATCGGCGGATTCCGCATTGCAATGCAGAATTTAGGAGGAAAATGCGTATTTTCTTCAGAAATCGACGTAAATGCACAAAAGTCGTACCACGCCAATTTTGGAGAAATTCCACATGGTGACATCACTAAAATTGATGAAAATTCGGTTCCCGACCACGATGTTTTATGCGGTGGTTTTCCGTGCCAAGCCTTTTCAATTGCGGGTCGAAAAGGAGGATTTAATGATACACGCGGGACACTTTTTTTCGATGTGGCTCGAATCATTAAAGCTAAACAACCTAAAGCTTTTTTCTTGGAAAATGTAAAAGGTTTGGTTGGGCATGATAAAGGAAAAACCTTATCCACAATTTTAAGCGTGTTGAGAGAAGATTTAAATTATTTTGTTCCGAATCCAACCGTAATTAATGCTAAAAATTTTGGTGTTCCGCAAAATCGAGAGCGTATTTTTATTGTCGGTTTCCGAAAAGATTTAAATATTTCCGAATTTGATTATCCTGAACCAACAAATCAAAAAGTGTTTTTTGAAGATGTACGAGAAAATAGCGTTGTTGATACACGTTATTATCTGTCTCAAACCTATCTCAATACATTAAAACGGCATCGCGCACGTCACGAAAACAAAGGCAACGGATTTGGTTACATGATTATTCCAAACGATGGCATTGCTAACGCCATTGTCGTTGGCGGCATGGGCAAAGAGAGAAATTTGATATTTGACGACCGATTGACTGATTTCACGCCGACGACGAAAATCAAGGGCGAAGTTAACCGTGAGTATATTCGCAAGATGACCCCACGCGAGTGGGCGCGTCTGCAAGGCTTCCCCGATAGTTTCAAAATTGTAGTGGCAGATGTTAACGCCTACAAACAGTTTGGAAATTCGGTTGCCATTCCTGCGATTCAGGCAACCGCAGCAAAAATTATTGAAAAATTAACCCACTAAAAATTATGACTTTTCAAGATTTACTCAACCAATACGAGTTTAAAAAACAACAGTTTGGCAATTTAGCGTTTAGACAAATATCTAAACTGTTAGAAGAAGCCAAAGAACAACATAAATCTGATTTTTTTCAAAGTAAAACTGCTCAAAATGCGATTTTAAATGGGAAAACGCCAGACCACGAGCAATCTTGGAGAGCATTTAAGGGTAAAAATTTGGAAAAATTAATTGAACATATTATTATTGATGAAATTCGTTCACTTGGATTGGAAGTCATAAACGGCAACACATTGGAACGGAACAATAATTTATCAGAACCGTTAAGTAGGGTAAAACGAAACCTTTTGGTTGATTTTGGAGAATATGGTTTTCACCTTCCTGACGTAGATATTGTGATTTATGAACCAACATCCTATAAAATCATCGCTGTTTTGAGCAGTAAAGTGACGTTGCGCGAGCGAGTTGCACAAACGGGTTACTGGAAGTTAAAATTACTATCAGATGAAGTGACAAGGCATATCAAAGTTTTTTTTATCACACCAGATGAAGACCAAACTTTGAAAATCAAAAGACCTGCCAAAAAAGGAAGAGCAA
>JBJOPA010000235.1:0-13709 GCA_046051005.1 Bacteroidota bacterium | reverse complement strand
TTGGCAACGAGTTCAAAGTTAGATTCTCTTTCGGCGCGTTGTGCATTGAGTTCGAGTGCCTCGATGGTTCTGCGGGCATCTTGAATTTCTTCAACGATGTGTCTTTCGTTGTCCCATTTGGCTTTCAATGCACTGAGTTCTTGATGAATATTGGCAATTTGCTCGTTTAAGACAGCCAATTTGCGTTCATCTTTTTCTCTTTTGATTGCCTCTCTTTCGATTTCGAGTTGTCTTCCTTTGCGTTCGAGTTCGTCAATTTCCTCTGGAACGGAATCGAGTTGCAGTCGGAGTTTTGCGGCGGCTTCGTCAATCAAATCAATGGCTTTGTCGGGCAATTGACGGTCTGTGATGTAGCGGTGCGAAAGTTCAACGGCAGCGATAAGCGCAGCGTCAAGGATTTTGACTTTATGAAAATTTTCATATCGTTCGCGCAAGCCGCGCAAGATGGAAATGGAATCTTCGGTAGAAGGTTCGTCCACGATAACGGGTTGAAACCTTCTGACGAGTGCTTTGTCTTTTTCAAAATATTTTTGATATTCGTCTAATGTTGTGGCTCCGATGGTGTGCAGTTCGCCGCGTGCGAGGGCGGGTTTGAGGATATTGGCAGCGTCCATCGCGCCTTGTCCGCCGCCTGCGCCGATGAGGGTGTGGATTTCGTCAATAAACAAAATAATTTCGCCTTCGGACTTGGAAACTTCGCCAATCACGGCTTTCAAACGTTCTTCAAATTCTCCTTTATACTTTGCGCCAGCGATGAGTGCCGCCATGTCGAGGCTAAAAATGCTTTTGGTTTTCATGGAATCGGGAACGTCGCCGCGCACAATTCTATGCGCAATGCCTTCGACGATGGCGGTTTTGCCTACGCCCGCTTCGCCAATCACGATGGGATTGTTCTTCTGTCTTCGACTGAGAATGTGGAGGACGCGGCGTATTTCTTCATCTCTTCCGATGATGGGGTCGAGCTTTCCGCTTTCTGCCAAATTGTTGAGATTGATGGCGTATTTTGTGAGGGCGTTGTATTGGCTTTCGGTGTTTTCGCTGCTCACGTTTTTGCCTTTGCGAATCTCATCAATGGCTTTTTTGAGGTTCGATTCGTTGGCTCCTTCGGCTTTGAGCAGCCTTGCGGTGGCATCGTTTCCTGCTAAAATGGCAAGCAGCAAGAGTTCGACGGCAATAAATTCGTCGCCATAACCTTTGGAATAAGCCCGCGCTCTGTTGATGGCTTTGTTGGCATCGCCCGTGAGGTATTGCTTGTCCACACCGCCTTGCACTTTGGGAAATGTGGCAATCAAGGCATCAATTTCGGTGTCTATTTTACCAATATTTAATCCCAGTTTTTTGAGCAACAAACCAGAAATGTTGTCTTCTTCGCTCAGCAATCCTTTCAATAAATGGACGGTGTCCACTTGTTGTTGGTCAAAACTGCCTGCAATTTGTTGCGCTTTCACAATTGCTTCTTGCGCTTGAATCGTAAAATTTTCGTAGGTCATATTTTTTTATATAAAAATTAGGTGATGAGCCAAATTCGGAAATGCAAAATTACATCTTCGTTACGTCAAATAGTTTTCCAAACGCAAAAAAAATGTCAAAAAGGCATTTCTTCCCTCCTTCGGGGCGATTTGAGGGGGAAAATACTGGGGGGGGTGACTTTTTGACAGTTTGACGATGTTTTTATCCGTTCGACGGCTGCCGAAATGACCGACTTTGCCCTTTGCCGCCGCAAGATTAGATATTTTTTGAATCATTGTGGAATCAAATCTATCAAAAGTTGTATTTTTGCAATCTATTTCTAAACTTTCATTTTTTTCTGAAAGAAATGAACAACTCAATTGTTTAACTGTTTTACCCATTTGAAACGTTTACAGAATGAAAAAAAATAGGAGATTGGGCTTGATTTGCTTGTTTTGGGCTTGTTTTTGCGTCGCGAAAGGGCAATACCCGTTGCACTTGACGTTTTGTAAATCCAAGTCGAATTTTCAAAATTTTATCAAAACGAATAAAATTGCGTATATTCAAGAAGACGCTCAAGTAGATTCGTTTTCCATGATTTCTAAAAGTTATCAATTCGATACGATAGGAAATATGATTTCTTTTGGAGAAAGCGGGCAAAAATGGGCGACCGAAACCATTTATACCTACGATGAAAACAACAATTTGACTACCGAATTGCGAAAAGAAACCACTCAAATTGTGAATGGAGAAGGAAAATTGACGGAGTCAGAATCTGAAATTTTGAAAATATACGAGTATCAAAACAATCAACTTGTTTCAATATTGGATAAGACAACGGGTGAAAAAATAGATTTCAAGTATGAACGAATAGGCGATACGCTGGTCAAAACTGCTTTTTATATTGATATGACCGAAGTTGTGAAGTATTTGCCCCAAAAAGAAATAACCATCACTTCTTTTCCTGATTTGAGAGAGGAAAGTATAGTGATTAAAAAATATGATAGGTTTGGAAATTTAATCCATTTTGAAATGCCAAGCCAGTTTGACTCGTCCGCTTCATCGGTGTTCACAAGTGAATACGAATATAATGAAGATGGAAACGCATTAAAAAAAATAGAAAAGATTTTTAACACTTTTCACAAAGGAAGTACGAGTAGAACTGTTATTTATCGCTACGATTTGCGTGAATTAGAAAAAATTGAAAGCGTTGCGTGGGAAAAATTAAAAGAAAATAGATATTTTCAGTACAGATATCAAAGTAGGTCAATTAGAAAAAATTGAAAGCCTTGCGTGGGGAAAATTAAAAGAAAATAGACGACCCCCCAGTATCCAAAGAGATTTTTAGAATTTTTTTATGTAGAATATGAATCAAAAGATTATCAACGGTTTTTCAAAACTTTCAAAACATCAAAAAATAGATTGGTTGGTTCAAAACTATTTGAACAATGACCCCGAAGCTGCCCAAACGCTGCAAACGTTTTGGCAATCTGATGCAGATTTGCAACGCACGATTGACGGTTTTTCGGAAAACACGTTGTCAAATTTTGTGATTCCGTTTGGTGTTGCGCCCAATTTTTTGATAAATGGAAAAACCTATTGCGTTCCGATGGCGATTGAAGAGAGTTCGGTCGTGGCGGCGGCATCGAGTGCCGCCAAATTTTGGCTCGACAGAGGCGGTTTCAAAACCGAGATTTTGGGAACAAAAAAGGTGGGTCAACTTCATTTTTTATGGGCTGGAAACCCCGAAATACTGGGGGGGGGGCATTTTCAACAAAAAATGTTCGCCACGTTGCGAGAAGAAGCCACGCACCTGACTGCAAACATGGAAAAACGTGGCGGCGGCATCGAAACCATTGAAATCATAGATTTTACGGATAAAGAAAAATCGTACTTTCAAATAAAAGCAACGTTTCAGACTTGCGATTCGATGGGTGCAAATTTCATCAATTCCGTGTTGGAACAGTTTGGCGAAACCTTGAAATGGTGGCTCGAAACGGAAACGCAAATCGCCCCAAAAATCGTCATGGCAATTTTGTCGAACTACACGCCCGAATGCCTCGTGCGGGCGAGTGTGTCGTGCGACGTGGCAAGTTTCGGGACGCATGGCGGATTGTCACCACATGAATTGGCAGAAAAATTCCGTTTGGCGGTTCGGATTGCCGAACTGGATTCGTATCGCGCCGCCACCCACAACAAGGGCATTTTCAATGGCGTAGATGCAGTTATCCTCGCAACTGCCAACGATTTTAGGGCGGTCGAAGCCTGTGGACACACGTTTGCCAGTCGCGACGGACAATATCGGAGCCTTTCTCATTGCGAAATTGAGGGCGATGTTTTCCGTTTTTGGCTCGATTTGCCGTTAGCGGTGGGTACGGTGGGCGGTCTCACGTCGTTGCATCCGTTGGCGCGTTTGTCGCTTTCGATGTTGGGCAATCCGTCGGCAACAGAACTCATGCAAGTAGTGGCGGCAGTTGGTTTGGCGCAAAATTTTGGCGCGGTTCGGTCGTTGGTTACGTCGGGCATTCAGCAAGGTCACATGAAAATGCACTTGACGAATATCCTCAATCATTTGAACGCCGACGAAGCCGAAGCCGAAAGTGCTAAAAAATATTTTACAGAAAAAGCTGTTTCGTTTTCCAATGTTCGTACATTTTTGAACGAATTGAGAAACGGTTTGGTCGAAAAATAGGGGAAATACTGGGGGGTAGCGTTTTTGCAGAAAAAAAATTTAAATTTGCAGAAAAAAAACAATGGAAAAGATTTTGTGTATCGAAGATTTTAGCCCGTCGTTGTTTTGGGACGTGGACAAAACGACGTTAGATGCGAAGCGGCACCGCCGTTTCATCATCGAACGGACGCTTACGCATGGTACTTTGTCGGATTGGTTTCTGATAAAAAATCATTACGGGAAAGCCATTATCAAGGCAGAAAGTCAGCAAATTCGATATTTAGACCCCAAAACGCTATCTTTTTGCGCTACTTATTTCAAAGTTCCAATCGAAAATTTTAGATGTTATATTCAAAAACAGTCGAACCCCACACATTGGGATTGTTGAAAAAACTTTCAGCAGACCCTGTGCTTCATCCATTTTTTTTGGTGGGTGGAACTGCACTTTCTTTGCAAATAGGGCATCGAAAATCAATTGATTTAGATTTTTTTACGCACGTAGATTTCAATCCTAATGAAATTTTAGAACATTTATTGGAAGAAAAGTATAAATTAAATGTTCGACAAATTTTCAAACAAACTCTTATCGTAGAAATTGAAGGGGTAAAGGTTGATTTCATTCGGTTTCGCTATCCTTTTGCGAAGCCAATTCAAGTAATTGAAGAAATTCGGTTGACACATATTCAGGATATTGCATGCATGAAAATTGATGCGATAATGGGGCGTGGAAAAAAGAAAGATTTTTGTGATTTATACTTTTTACTTCGTAAATTTCAGTTGTCAGAAATCATGGATTGGTATCAACAAATGTTTCAACATTCAACCCTCTTCCATGCTTATAAAAGTTTAACGTGGTTTGAAGATGCTGATATTGATGCCGATTTGCAAGTTTTTGACAAAAAATATAGCTGGGAAAAAGCAAAAAAAGAGATTCAAAAAGCGGTTGAAGATTCCGTTTAATGATTCTAAATGCGTTTTATACTGGGGGGTAGCGTTTTTACAAAAATAAATAAAAAAAATATGATGAATATAACGGAATTGCTCGCACGGGCGGCGAATTTTGAATTTCTGACCGCCGAAGAAGGGGTTTTTCTATTTGAAAATGCGCCAACTGCCGACCTCATGTACGTGGCGCATCGCATGCGCATGAAGCATCAACCCAACAATGTGGCGACTTGGATTATTGACCGAAACTCCAACACCACCAACGTTTGCATCGCAAATTGTAAGTTTTGCAACTTCTATCGTCGTCCTGGACATGGCGAAGCCTACACGACCACGATTGAAGAATATAAACAAAAAATTGAAGAAACTTTTGAGTTTGGCGGCGAACAATTGTTGTTGCAAGGCGGGCATCACCCCGATTTGGGACTTAAATTTTATGCCGATTTGTTCCGCGAACTCAAAGAATTGTATCCAACATTGAAATTACACGCACTCGGACCGCCAGAAATTGCGCACATTGCCAAACTTGACGGGCTTTCGCACCATGAAGTGTTGAAAACTTTGAAAGAAGCGGGCTTGGATTCGTTGCCCGGTGCGGGAGCCGAAATTTTGGACGACCGCGTCCGCCGACTCATTTCCAAAGGAAAATGCGGTGCCGATGAGTGGCTCGATGTCATGCGGGCGGCGCACCAATTGAACATTACGACTTCGGCGACCATGATGTTTGGACACATCGAAACCAATCTCGAAAGATTTGAACATCTGGTGAAAATACGTCAAGTGCAATCCGAAAAACCCGCCGAAGCCAAAGGTTTTTTAGCATTTATCCCGTGGCCCTTCATGGACGAGGACACGATTTTGAAAAAAATAAAACGCGCTCGAAATACCGTTTCGGGCGATGAATATGTCCGCATGATTGCCCTCAGCCGCATCATGTTGCCCAATGTTCAAAACATTCAGGCATCGTGGTTGACGGTCGGAAAACAAGTGGCGCAGGTGTGTTTGTGGGCAGGCGCGAACGATTTTGGCTCGATTATGATTGAAGAAAATGTGGTTTCGGCGGCGGGCGCGGCGTTTCGATTTACGGCAGACGGCATTCAACAAGCCATTCGCGATGCAGGTTTTACGCCGCAGTTGCGAAATCAACAATACGAATATCGAGAAATTCCTAAAAATATTCGTCAACAACAACTCGATACCGCTACGATGATTGTGGATTAATTTTTTTAGAAAAGTTATATGAAATCTTAAAAACCGAATGATGAAAATAATTTTATCGTTCGGTTTTTAAGTTTCGATGCAAAAAAAGTTACCCCCCAGTATAATCCAAACTTTTACTTATTTTTTTACAAAAATAGTTAGCAAAACCAAACAAAATTTGGTAAAAGAACGTATCTTTGCGGCGTTTTTGAAGGTTTAAAAATAAAAAAAAATTTGCAATGGCAATTATGATAACCGATGAGTGCATCAATTGTGGTGCCTGCGAACCCGAATGCCCCAACAACGCCATCTACGAAGGTGGAGTAGAATGGGCAATCGAAGACGGTACAAGCGTGACGGAAGACTATTTGTTGCACGACGGCACGACAACCGCTGCCAACACCAAACACACGCCTGTGGCAGACGATTTTTATTTTATCGTCGCTGATAAATGTACGGAATGCGTAGGTTTTCACGAAGAACCGCAATGCGCTGCCGTTTGTCCCGTAGATTGCTGCGTGCCTGACCCCGAGCGCGTAGAATCCGAAGATATTTTGTTGACGCGAAAAGCGGCGTTGCATCTCTAATTTTTTATAAAGAATAAAATGATGTCAAATGTTATTTTGACGACACAATATTTTCCTTGTCTCGAATATTTTTCGCATTTCTATCGAACAGAAACGGTTGAAATAGAACAATTTGAACATTTTCAGAAAGGAAGTTATCGAAATCGGTGTCATATTGCGACTGCCAATGGCGTTTTGGCGTTGTCTGTTCCGTTGCAACGCGGCAAACATTCGCAGTTGCCCATACGCGAGGTCAAAATTTCAAACGACGCGGCTTGGCAACGATTGCAATGGCGAACGCTTTATTCCGCTTACGGAAACGCGCCTTTTTGGGAACATTATGCGCCACATATTGAACCGTTTTTCTTGAAAAAATATGATTTTTTGTGGGATTTGAATCAAGAAATTATAGAAAAATGCTTGAAAATATTGAAAATTGATGCTGAAAAACTACAATTGACTCAAAATTGGCTTTCAAACGCCGAATATACTGGGGGGGGGGATTTTCGAGACCAAATTTCGCCTAAAAAAGAAAGTTTAGCCGCGCATCAAAAATATGGTCAAGTGTTTGAAGAAAAAAATGGCTTTTTGCCAAATTTGAGTTTGTTAGATGCGCTTTTTTGCATCGGCGCGCCGAGAACAAAAGAGATTTTGATAAATATTTAATCAAAAAATAAATCATAAAAAAAAGATTCAAAATAAGTCAATTGGCTTATTTTGAATCTTTTTTTGTATTGAATTTTTTATCAATTTATTAAAAAAAAACTTTAAATCATAATTTTCAAAGCGATGAATTGAGCGAGGAAACCAAGCGCAAAACCCGCCGCCAATTGCGCAAAATCATGCGCTCGCAAGACCAATCGCGCCGTGCCAACCAAGCCCGCCAGCATGATGCTCGCCATCAGCAAAAAATTCATGCTCACCACCACTTGCCCAAAAATGGGGAGCGAAATGGGAATGAGACCGTAGCAAAAATACCACATCGTGATGGCGACCGCCGACACCCAACCGCCCACGCCGATGGCATGAAGGCTGATTTTCCAGAAAGAATTAATCGCCAATGCCGCAAAAAGTCCAATCAATGTGCCAAGCGTGAAAATGGTGAAACCGACGGTGAATGCGTCGCTATTTTTAACGTTTTGATAGAGCCAAAGGTAGAAAATGCCCGTCACGATGAACGGTCCGATGCGTTCGGTGCGCTCGCGCATCTCGAAAGAAGAAATGAAACCCAGCCCGCGCATGAGCGCAATGGCAACCGCAGGAATCAAAAAAGACTGAAAAAAAACTTGTAATATCAATTTTATCGCCGCAGGTTCGGTTATTTTGTTGAAACCAAATAGGAATGGATTGACAATCATCAACAAAATTAACATATACGTGAGCATCAACAACGGGTGTCCGACGATGGAAATGACTTGCGCCGCGACGCGCAACCATCGCCGCCATTCCATCGCCTCGCGCACTTGTTGGCGCATGTAAGGCTTTTGTTGTTCTATTTTTTTTAAAATTTGCATCTTGTTTTTTCGTAATTAAAATGCAAAAGTCTTAAAAAAAATGCAAATTGTCAATAGATTGAGAAAATGATTTCAAAAAAATGAAGGAAAAAATAATTTTTGATGCAACAAAACACTTTTTTTTCCGAAAAATATCCTACTTCCCTCTTTCGGGGGGATTTGAGGGGGGATTATACTGGGGGGTAGCTTTTTTTTGAGTCCCCCCTCAATCCCCCCGAAAGGGGGAGGCAAAAATTTTAATAAAAAAAAGAAAAATTGAAATGAAAATTAATATTGAAACGCCGCGTTTGTTGTTGCGCGAGCTGCGATTGGAAGACGCGGCGGGTATGTTTGAACTCGATTCAAATCCAAATGTTTTGAAATATATTTATCAGCCGCCGCAAACGCATATTTCGGAAAGCGTGAAAGTAATTGAATATGTTTTAGAACAATACGAAGCATTTGGAATCGGTCGTTGGGCAATGATTTTGAAAGAAACGGGCGAATTTGTAGGCTGGACGGGCTTGAAAATGATGACCAAACCGATGAACGGACACGTCAATTATTTGGATTTGGGCTATCGGTTGTGCGAGCGTTTTTGGGGACAAGGCTATGCCACAGAGTCGGCAATCGCAAGCCGCGACTATGCGTTTGAGGAATTGAAAGCCGAAAAAATATACGGAATAACGGCGTTAGAAAACATGGGTTCGCAACGTATTTTGAAAAAAGTGGGCATGACGCAACTGGAAAATTTTTATGCCGAAGAATACGCCGCGCCGCTGACGTGGTTTGAAATGTGGTCGAAAACAGGGATTCAATAAATTTTACATATTATTTTTTATTAAACATTAAAAAAATATTAAATTTTTAATAAAAACATACATTATTTTTTTAGATAATAAAAATTGGCATACGTTTTGCTAATTTAAAGATGTAAGTTTTGGTTAAAAATTGTAAGATTCGTTTTTGGAGGCTCGTGATCAACGTAAGGAGGTCGCGAGTTTTTTTTATGCCCTTTTGGGACATTATTTCCCGAAAAAGTATTATTTTTGGGCTTTATTTGTTCGGTATTGAAAAAAAAGTTTCAACAAAAGTAATTTATCAAAATTTATAAAAAGTCATTATACAATGATTACTAAAAAAATACTAACCAGCCTATTTGTTTTTTCTCTTCTTTTTTCTGCTTCTTTTTCTTGGGCGCAGGTGTCTGTGGGCGGTTTTCCGATGAGCCAGTTGGCGGGCGTGAAAAGTGTGGACGAAGTGCCAGTGGTTGCGATGCGTTTGGTGGACGTTGCCCGATTGGTGGCAGAAGACAGCATCAACGACGCGCTGCCCATGCCATGGCGATTCGGCGACAATATCGAAGTAGATATTGACCCTCGAAAACAAGGAAAAATCGAATACTTGGCAGACGGAACACTTTTGTGGCGTTTGGCAATCGAATCGCCGGGTGCGCACCACATCAACCTTACTTTCGATGATTTTCAGTTGCCCGAAGGTGCAAAAATGTATATTTTCAACGACGGTTTCACGAATGTCATTGGTGGTTTTACGAATCAAAACAACCAAGCCGATGGCAAATTTGCGACCACTTTGTTGCGCGGTGAAAAGATTTTTATCGAATATAGTGCCCCCCCCAGTATTTCACCTAAAAACGCACCTCATTTGCCGTTTCGCTTGACTCGCGTGACACACGGCTATCGCGATGTATTTAAAACAACCGATGCGTTTGGTTCGTCGGGGTCTTGCAATACCAATGCCAATTGCCCTGCTGCTGCGGCGTGGGCTTGTCAAAAACGTTCGGTGGTGCAACTGGTGACTGGCGGCAGCGGTTTTTGTACAGGCACGGTCGTCAACAACATGAACCAAGACCAAACGCCTTATGTTTTGACGGCAAATCACTGTTATAGCAATCCTTCAACTTGGGTGTTTTGGTTCAATTGGGAAGCGGCGGGTTGTGCCAATCCTGCGAGTTCGCCCGCTTATCAGTCCTTGTCGGGTGCTACTTTGAAAGCGCGGCGTACCAGTACGGATTTTTGTTTGGTACAAATCAATTCACCAATTCCTGCCAATTATAACGCCAGCTATGCAGGTTGGGACGCGACGGGCAATGTGCCACAAAGTGGCGCATGTATCCACCACCCAAGCGGCGATATTAAAAAGATTTCTTTTGTTACGCAACCAATGGTGACTTCTACTTACGGTCCGTTGACGACCGATAATGGTTGGAGAACTTTTTGGGGTATAAGCAATGGGTCTAATTTAGGCATCACCGAACCCGGTTCTTCGGGAAGTGGTGTTTGGGACCAAAATCAACGTCTTGTGGGACAACTCTACGGAGGTCCGTCCTCTTGTACGGCTGCTGATAAAAGTGATTATTATGGTAAAATCTCTGCTTCGTGGACAGGTTCTTCGTCGGCAGACCAATTGAAATCTTGGCTCGACCCAAATAACGTAAGTAGAACATTGACACTCGATGGTTTGGGTTGTCGCGATTTTGTGCTTGCACTCAATCGCTCAACGGACACTATTTGCGGAAGCGGCAGCGCAACTTCTCGACAATACAGTTTAGGTTCTACGAACTTCGGTGGTTTTACGGGTACACTCGCACTTGCTGCGACCAATGTTCCTGCTGGAATGACCGTGAATTTTTCTGCCAACACCATGACTTCGGGCAATAGCGTAAACGTCACCGTGAATGTACCTGCGGCTACGCCAAATGGTTCGTATAACATCACGTTGAGCGGCAATGACGGCAGCAATACGCGCACCACAATCTTGACCCTTTTGGTTTATTCGTTGCCAACGGCGACCACACTGACTGCGCCAGCCAATGGCAATGCCAATGTTGCGGTTGTCAATTCAATTTTCACGTGGGCTGCTGTTGCGGGGTCAAGTGGCTATGATATTGAAATTGCCAACGATTCTACGTTTACGTCTATTTTCAAAACTGTCACTACGGTTACAGCGACTTATACGCACGCCACGCCTGTTATGACCGCAGGAACTGTTTACTATTGGCGTGTCAGAGCGAAAAACCCTTGTGGAACAGGTGTGTTTTCAACCGCTCGCATTTTTCAAACCAGTGGCGCATTGATGCCGATTGACATTCCAACTGCCGTAGGTTATTATCAAGCTGATACCAGCATGACAGACGCACAAGGCTGGACGCATTACATCAAACGCGGTTTGACCGCTCCCATTACGCGCCGAAACGTAATGATTCTCTCTGTGAAGACACCCCCCAGTACATTGACTTCAAATATGGTCAGTGCGACCGTTACAAAGGTCGGTGGTTCGGTAAGTCCGAGTTTTGCAGGCGGTTACATGCGCGCACCACAAACTTGGTTTGTCGCCAATCGTTTTTGGAGAACCAGCGCGGCGGTTAATTTAGACAATTCGCCCGTTCGTTTCTACATGATGCCTGTTGACCGTGATAGCTTGGTGGCGCGTGTGAATGGCGCGACGGACAAATTTTCGGGTTATAAATTTGGTTCGACGGCGACGACGGTCAATTCTGACCCGAGTTCGCATCAAGGCGCACGATTGGGCAATGTTCGTTTGCAAGCAAATCCTGTGATTGCGGCATTTAATACAAATTTTTCTGTTGAATCCACTGTTTTAGAACTCAATGGATTTGGTGGCATCGGCGTAGGCGGTGATGGTTTGTTAATCATCGATTGGATTTCCTTTACTGGGCAACGTGTCAAAAATGCAAACCTTTTGGAATGGAAAACGGGCGCAGAACTCAACAATGAATATTTTACGTTAGAACATTCAAAAGATGGTGTGAACTTCCGTGAAATTGCCCGCATCGCAAGCAAAGGAAATGGAACCACGACGCTCAGCTATGATTACACCGATGCAAAATCATTGGCACGAACGCATTATTATCGCCTAAAACAAACCGATAGAGATACCCGTAGCACGTATGCGCCGAATATCGTTCGGATTGATGTAGCAGACCAAAGCAATTATTCTGTCTATCCAAATCCAGTTGCCAACAACCTCAATGTGAGTGTTTTGGCGGACAATGAGATAGTGAACTATCAGTTGTTCAATGCTGTTGGGCAGTTGGTTTGGGAAAAAACGGAGAACTCAAATATCGGTTTGGTGGTCAATGTTTCTGATTTGGCAAAAGGCGTTTATGTATTGGTCATCAAAAGCAATTCGTTAGACGAAAAAGTGAAAATCACTAAAATGGATTGATAGAAAGAAGTTTCGTAGAGACGAAAATGTTTGTTTAACGTTTCTTCCCCCTTTTGGGGGGATTTGAGGGGGGACAATTTCTCAAAAGGCGGTTTTTTATGTTCATCGTGACATAAAAAACCGCTTTTTTTATGCAAAAATGCCAAATATACTGGGGGGGGGCATTTTTTTTCATTTTTTAAGACATTTATAAATGTTTCAAAAAAAGAAAAAAATGACATTCACAATCTACGGAAGTACTTCCGTAGATTGTGAAAGCACTTTCACAAACTGTGAAACGTCATTCACAAACTGTGAAAGTGCTTCCGTAGATTGTGAATGTGCTTTCACAATCTGTGAAACGTCATTCACAACTTGTGAATGGCTTGGAAAAACTTTTTCCGTGTAGTTTTTTCTTTTTTCTTTGTGGAAAACGTGTTTGCCGCAAGGCGTTAAAACGCCACGCTAATATAACAATCGTCCCTACGGGACTTTTTATTATTTTTTCCCTAATTTTTCTCTCTTTTCTCTTGTTTTTCCTTGTTTTTAGTCCCGTAGGGACGACCGATATATTAGCGTGGCGTTTCAACGCCTCGCTAACTGATTTCTCTACAAGGGAAAGCCTTCCGCCTTCGGGGGGATTGAGGGGGGACAATACGGAAAGATGGTTTTCTTTCTTTCAAATATCCATAAAAATATATTCAAAAAATATAGTCGTTGTGAAAAAATATTATATTTGCACTCAAATATTACAATCAAACCGTGCTACTATGCAGATGGCTTCTGAAAACGGTGATAAAATCACTATTAAACTACCCAAAAGCAACCTTTCTTTCCGAATGATATTCGTGGAGGGCGGAAACTTCACGCGCTATGACGAACAAGACAACAATCGCCCACAAAAGGTCTTTTTATCTGACTTTTACATTGGCGAGTTTGTTGTCACCCAAGATATTTGGGAGGCAGTCATGGGCAACAATCCTTCCCATTTCAAAGGAGACAAGCGACCAATAGAAACTGTTTCTTGGGACGACATTTGCAAACCTAACGGGTTTTTAAAAAAGCTCAATGCAACAGTCAAGGGTTATCAATTTCGTTTGCCCACCGAAGCGGAATGGGAATATGCCGCCAGAGGCGGAAAAAATCATTTGGAACAAAATGTACAAGAATTATATTCTGGTAGTAACAAATACAAAG
>JBJOPA010000234.1:0-10124 GCA_046051005.1 Bacteroidota bacterium | reverse complement strand
GAAGCGTTTGAACGACCTTGAACACGTCGAAATTACCGCCAGGTGTGCTTTTTATTTCCTGAACGCCCAATCGTTGCACCGAATTTGGGGTGGCGACGCTCGTAGCGCGAATGGTTCGATTGCCCGAAACGACCACTTCTTTCAACTCGCCGAGGTCTTCGGTGAGTTCAAAATTGACGGATTGTGCGTTGCCCGTCGTCACGTCAATGTTAAATTGCGTCAACGCTTTGTAGCCAACGTAGGTTGCCTTCACGTTGTGCGCGCCGACGGCGACCGAGAGGGTATAATTTCCGTCCACATCGGTCACGGTTCCGTTGGTCGTGTTTTCGACGACAACGCTCACGCCCACGAGGGGTTCTTGGGTTTTTTTGTCGCGCACGTAGCCGCGAATTTCGCCCATTCGTTGGGCGAGTAGGGTAGAGGCTGTGAAACAAAACAGCAAAGCGAATACAATTTTTCTCATTTTTACAGGTAAAATATTTTTTTTCTTAAAGTTGATTTGGTGTGTAAGGTATGATTTTTAAATAATTTTTAAATGCAATTTTATTATTTAAACATAATAAAATTACTCTTTTTAAAGTGGTATAACAATATAAGTCGAATAAAGTTTCATGTTTTAATAATTATTTTCTAGGATTTAACATTCCTTTCGTGTAAAAAGTTTTTTTTAAGAAACAATTTTTTATTTCATATTTGTTTATCGCGCTGTGTTTGGTGTTGATACTTTTTTAGACGTTTCAGTCTCATGTTTTTTTGAAAAAAATGCCGTTTATACTGGGGGGGGCATATTTTTTCAAAAAAATCAAAACAAAATCAAAAATTTTAAAACAAAATCAAAAAAAGTGAAAAACGGTTTCCACCATTTTCCACTTTTTTTTATTGATTTAATTTATGTTTTTCGATAAACGCAATCAGATATTTCCTTTCAAAATTTCTCTTGAAATGACGAGTTTTTGGATTTCCGAAGTCCCTTCTCCGATGGTACAAAGTTTAGAATCTCTGAAGAATTTTTCGACTGGAAAATCTTTTGTATAGCCGTATCCGCCATGAATTTGAATGGCTTCGGTGGCTGCCCAAACGCAAACTTCGGAGGCATAATATTTTGCCATCGCGGATTCTTTGGTCATCGGTTTTTTGCGAATTTTGAGGTCTGCGGCTTGTCTGACGAGCAATTCGGAGGCTTCAATTCGGGTTGCCATGTCCGCCAATTTGAAGGCAATGGCTTGAAAACTGGAAATTGGTTTGCCAAATTGTTCGCGTTGTTGCGAATATTTGACCGACGCTTCGTAGCTTCCTTTGGCAATGCCGAGCGACAAAGCGGCAATGGAAATGCGTCCGCCGTCGAGGATTTTCATGGCTTGTACGAATCCGTCGCCTTCTTTTCCAAGCAATTGAGATTGGTGGATTCGGCAATTGTCGAAAATCATTTCTGCCGTTTCGCTTGCCCTCATGCCGAGTTTGTTTTCTTTTTTTCCTGCATTAAAACCTGGTGTTCCGCGCTCGATGACAAAGGCACTGATGCCGCGTGAGTCCAACAAATCGCCTGTTCTGACCAAAACTACGGCAACTTCGCCCGAAATGCCGTGCGTAATCCAGTTTTTTGCGCCATTGATGACGTAATAATCGCCATCTTTTACGGCAACGGTTTGCATGCGCATTGCGTCCGAACCCGTGTTGGCTTCGGTCAAACCCCACGCACCGACAAACTCGCCTGTGGCTAATTTTGGCAAATATTTTTGTTTTTGTTCTTCGTTTCCGAATTCCAAAATATGGTTGGTGCAAAGTGAATTGTGGGCAGCAACGGACAAACCGATGGAGCTACAAACCTTCGTAATCTCTTCGATGACCGTGATGTATTCTTGGTAGCCCAATCCTGCGCCACCGTATTGTTCGGGAACCAATACGCCAAGAAACCCGTATTCGCCCATTTTGCGGAACATGTCGCGGGGGAAAAACTGGCTTTCGTCCCATTCCATCACGTACGGACGGACATAAGTTTCTGCAAAATCGCGTGCAGATTGGCGAATCATGTCTGAAATTTCAACGCTGGTAGGTGCTGTCGTCATTTTTCTTTTCTAATGAGTTATAAAATTAATTTGATAAAATTTGAAAATGGCTTTTTGAAATTGTGGAAAAAAAAATCGCAATTTTTTTCATAAACTTCAAACATAAAGAACGTTTAATTGTTCACGAAGTTTCAACGAAAAATGAAAATTAAATCAACAAATAACTTTGAGATGCAAAGTTAGGTTTTATTTTCAATTCCACACGCCATTTGTGGTTTATTTTTTTTGTAAAAACTTGAAAAAAAGCGTTTTATACTGGGGGGGGGCTTTTTTTTGTTGATTTTAACGTAGTTTTGCGCCCTCAAAAAAAAATTATTCAAAAAAAATAGTCGTAATCAATATGCAGCAACTAAGCGAACAACAGCTCGTGAGACGAGAAACCTTGACAAAAATCCGAGAAATGGGCATCAATCCGTTTCCGCCAGAAGGTTTTGATGTCAATGCCTTTTCGACCGACATCAAGGCAAATTATGCCGAAACGGTGGACGAAGATGGGACAAAACATCGCCACAACTATCAAGAAATCCGCATTGCGGGTCGCGTGATGGCGCAACGCGAAGCGGGAAAAGCGATGTTTATGAACGTGCAAGATTCGAGCGGGCAGATTCAGATTTATCTCCGAAAAGAGGAAGTCAATGCTGCCGCAGGAAGAGAAGATTTTTTTGATTTTTTGATTAAAAAATACCTTGATTTGGGCGATTATGTGGGCATTTCGGGCTTTGCTTTTAAAACAAAAATGGGAGAAGTGTCGGTTCATGTGCAATCTTTTACGCTGCTTTCCAAGTCATTGCAACCTTTGCCGATGACGAAAAAAGACGCAGAAGGCAACGTTTATGACGCATTTACAGACCCCGAATTGCGCTATCGTCGTCGCTACGTGGATTTGTCGGTGAACACACATTTGAAAGATATTTTCACAAAACGTTCAAAATTGGTGAAATCTATTCGCAATTATTTGGACGATTTGGGCTTGATGGAAGTGGAAACGCCGATTTTGCAACCCATTCACGGCGGCGCGGCGGCACGACCTTTTGAAACCCATCACAACACGTTGGATACGAAATTGTATCTCCGTATTGCAAACGAATTATATTTGAAACGTTTGATTGTCGCAGGATTTGATGGCGTGTATGAATTCGGAAAAATGTTTAGAAACGAGGGCATGGACAAAACCCACAACCCCGAGTTCACGGCATTAGAATTTTATGTTGCCTACAAAGATTATTTTTGGATGATGGACATCACCGAAAAACTTTTTGAAACCGTCGCCTTGGCATTGCATGACAAAACAACGGTGAAAATCGGTGAAAACGAAATAGAATTTGGTGGAAAATATGCACGATTGACGATGTTTGAAGCCATCGAAAAATATTCGGGCTTCAATCCAGACGGAAAATCGGAAGCCGAGTTGCGTGCGTTTTGCAAAACCAAACACATCGAAATAGACAACACGATGGGTTGGGCAAAATTGATTGACGAAATTTTTGGTGCAACGGCAGAAAAACACCTCATTCAGCCGACTTTCATCATGGATCATCCTGTTGAGATGTCTCCGTTGACCAAAAAACATCGCTCGCGTGAGGGTTTGGTCGAACGTTTTGAGTTGTTCGTAAATGGAAAAGAAATTGCGAATGCTTATACGGAACTCAACGACCCGATTGACCAGCGCGAGCGTTTCCAGTCGCAACTCGAATTGGCGGCGCGTGGCGACGACGAGGCAATGTTGCTCGACGAAGATTTTTTACGCGCTCTTGAATACGGCATGCCGCCGACTTCGGGCATCGGTATTGGCATTGACCGCCTCACGATGTTGATGACGGGTCAAACTTCAATTCAAGAAGTCTTATTTTTTCCGCAAATGAGACCCGAAAAAGTCGCTAAAAAAGAAGAAGAAGCCTAAACGGAATCGTTCAGTTTCCATAAAAAAAAGCCTCGCACACGTACGGGGCTTTTTTTTATGGAAATTTTTGAAGAAATATAAAAAAACAACAAATATACTGGGGGGGGGCGTTTTCAAACATACATTTCCACAAGACAACCTTCTTCAAAGAAAAACGTTTCAATGAAAATGTTTTTTTCAAAATGATTGATAGTAAAACCGTAAAAGAAAAACTGTCGCAGCATTATGCAACGAAATTGATGGATTTCGGCGCAACACCCCGCGGCGTGGATTGGGGGTCAGAAATCGCACAAACCGTCCGATTTGAACAACTATTGCGACTCTTTCCAAGTCATTTTTTTAACCCCCCAGTAGTTACACCAAATTTGCCCGTCGTGTTGGATTTCGGGTGCGGATATGGTGGTTTCTTCCCGTTTCTACAACAAAAAATAAAGATTCCATTTCAATTCATCGGCTTTGATGCACTTCCCGAAATGATTGAAATGGCTAAAAAAAATTATCCAAATCAAACAAATTTGACGTGGACGAATCAATTTTCGACGGAAAACAAAGTCAATTTCATCACCGCAAGTGGCGTGTTTAATGTCAAAGCAGATATTTCAAATCAAGATTGGCAGGAATATGTTGTCCACACCTTACACCAGTTCGATGCGGCAACCACAGACGGTTTTGCATTCAATTTGTTGAGCCTTTATTCAGATATTCCGAAACGCCGCGACTATCTTTTCTTTGCCGATGCCTTGTTTTTCTTCGATTATTGCAAGCGGCATTTCGCTGCCAATGTTGCGTTGTTGCACGACTACGGGCATTGGGACTTTACGATTATCGTCAAAAAGTATCACTAAATTATGGAGCATAAAATCACAAATCAAAACACCCAACACCGTGTTTTGACCACCCAATTGATGGCAAATTTGCAAGAATACTTTTGGGAACAGCCTTGGTTCGGCAACGACGGATTGATAAACGCATTGCGAAAAATTGATGGCACACATCTCACGTTGCGACCGCACGAAGGACGACGAAATGTCGCTGAATTTGTGTTGCATCTGCGTGCGTGGCGGCATTTGGTGATAGAATTGTTAGACCAAAACCCCATCGCCATAGAAACCGACAGCCCCACAGACTGGCAGGTTTGCAATGACATGCAGTTGCCCAATTGGTTGCGGTTGTTGGACGAATTGGAAGCCCAGCAACACCAAATTTTAGATATCCTATCGGAAAAAAATGATGACTTTTTGAAACAAAATGCGATACAAAGACATTATTCCAATGATTATTTGGTGCGCGGCATGATTCAACACGACGTGTATCATCTCGCACAAATACAATTCACTTTGAAAATGCTTGAAATCTAAACGCCATTAGCCCAACCTTTTGCCCGTTAAACGGTTCAAAATGCTGGAATTGGGCGAGCCATTGCGCGTTTTCCCTCTGAATTTCAAGAAACCCAATTTGCCGCGTCTGCCGCCCACGACTTGTTGCGTGTCGGCGGTTGCCAATGCTTCGGTTTCCGAAAGTTCAACGTCGGGTAACGTCTTTTTAGCGTATTTTTTGAAAAAAAAGGAGAGACTAAATTTGTACATGAGCAGCTTTTTTGTAATTTAGCGCAAAAATTGTGCCTACCTTTTCAACGTTGTTTAACCTACTTTAAGAAATGAATTTAGAAGCGGATTTGTTTTCCGACATACATTTAATGAGCATTCAAGGGCATAGAGTCTATTGCCAACAAGCGTGGATTTACGTCATAGACGATGAAACGCTTGACTTTTTGTTTGAACAGGGTTGGCGACGGTCGGGATTTCATTTCTTTCGATTGTCGCGGGAACCGATATTGGGAACCAATGAGGCGGGTAACGTATTGCCGCTTCGGATTCCCGTTTGGGACTTTACGTTGACAAAAAGTCAACGTAAAATTATGCGAAAAAATGCGGCATTTACGCATCGAGTGCGGCGTATATTGCCCAACGAGACGCATCAAACGTTGTTTGAATTGCATCGGCAGCGTTTTACGGAACGTGTACCTCAATTTATTGAAGATTTTACGGGACCAGAACACGATGTATTGCCCACACGCGGCGAAATACTCGACGTTTATGATGGAGACACGTTGATTGCTACGAGTTTCTTAGACGTGACGGCGACCTCTGTTTCTAGCATTTATGCCATGTTTCACCCCGATTATGGGGCGCACAGTTTGGGTGTTTATACGATGTTATTAGAAATTGAATATACGCAACAACGGGGTGGCACGTTTTGGTATCCGGGTTTTGCGCATCACGAAAGTTCTTTTTATGATTATAAAAAACGTTTTAATAATTTAGAATATTTTGATTGGACGCGCTGGCTGCCTTATCCGCGTTTGACCGATGGAACCGAAAAATAAAATTTAGCAAAAAACGCTCAAAAAATGCCCCCCCCCAGTATAAACGCCCTTTATTTGCCCTAAATTCAATTTTTATATGTCTTTGGTAAGACGTATTCGTATCTTGACGGTACGAATTCGTATCTTAACGGTACGAATTCGTATCTTACGGTACGTATTCGTATCTTGACGGTACGAATACGTATCTTAACAGTACGAATTCGTATCTCACGGTACGTATTCGTATCTTGACAGTACGAATTCGTATCTTACGGTACGTATTACGGATCTAAAAAAGAAATTATCTATCCAATTTTATTCAATATTTTAATAAAAATAAACCTTTACGCACGTATAATGATGCGTAAAGGTTTGTTTTTATTGTAAAACAATATTTTCGTAGAGACTGCGCATGCGCTGTCTCCACTATACACGGGCAACCTTACGCGAACGACCAACAAATTGCAACCGTAGCGTGGGGACAGCGCATGCGCAGTCTCTACGCAATGAAAAACGTTTTATCGTTTTTTGAATACAATAACGAACCCCCCAGTATTTCAAACTCGAAATACTGGGGGGTCTCGTTTAAAGCCCTAAATATTGTATTTTATTAGAAAATAATCAACATTAAATCTTATTATTTTCTATAATGATATTATTGCTTTCTTTGGAAATCGTAAGTCGCTGAAATGTAAGCCATACGCCCGATACGCGGACCGCCATAGGTTTGGAATTGCAAGCGATTCAACAAATTAGATGCGCCTAATTTAAACGTCAAATTCTGTTTCTTCAAAGTATAATTCGCTTGCGCGTCCACCAAGAAGTAAGTCGGAATATTGCCCGTAAATTGCGGCGAACCTTCGTACAAAAAGCCTTGCACCCATTTGTAATTAACCCCAAAACCAAGTGTATTGGCATTTGGATTGCCTTTGTCTTTCTTACGAAGTAAAATATTTCTTCCCGAAATGCTAAGATTGAACTTATTTTCAGGTGTATTAAACGCAGGAATGATAGGGTCATCAATCGTAGTGTTCAGCCGATTCCAAGAATAGTTACCCGAAAGCGAATAGTTCTCGACGAAATAATAATTCAAACCAATCGAAAAGCCTTGCGTCGTGACCGCATTTTTAGAATTGGCAGCGTGTCTAAACACTTGCGTGTTGGTGGCATAACCTGTTGACGGGTCAATGATGGTTTTGATACCCAACTGATAACCGATAAAATCCTGATAACGGCTAAAATAATAGCTTGCGTCCATAAACACTTTTTGAAGTAGCGTAGTGCGATAGCCCACTTCAATGGTCTGCACTTTCTCTGGCTGAATCTTTGGCAAGTTAAAATAAACCAAATCGCGTTTGCTTCCGCCGCTTATGTATTTCAAAAACGAGGAAACGGTCAACAAACTATCCACTTGCGAATTGCTACCCGCCAAAATCGCTGGACCGACGTTGAGGTTCAAATATTGGTCAGACAACGTGGGATTGCGAATTGCCGCCGAGAGCGAAACCCGTACAAAATCCACTTTGGTAGGTTGCCAAACCGCCGAAGCAGCAGGTGAAACGAGATAGCTGAAGTTTTGGTTCTTGTCTAAACGGACAGTTGCATTCAACCGCCATTTAGTGAAGGTATTAATTCCTTCACCACCTTTTCCCAACTGTTTTTCAATGCCTGTGTAAATGCCGTATTCAAAAACGGTGATTTTCCGACCCGCCGTATCCGAGAAAATAGAGCCTGCGGTATTGGGTGCATATAAACGTCCGTTTGCACCAACGACCCAATCGGTTAGTCCTTTTGGTTTGAAATGATATTCACCGTGTCCATGATACAACGCCGAACGGTCATAGAAACGAGTTCCCAAACCATTTATCGTACTGCCGCGTTTGGTGCTTGAAACGGTAGAAGTGATTTGGTCAAAAAGCGTTTGAAACGCCGCTGTACCGGGCGTGAAACGTGATTGTTCGTCACTTCTTGAACCTGTATTCGCTGCATTGGCTGCCGCAAGGTGCGCATTTTGTAAAAAGCCTTGACTTCTGGCATACCAGTCTCGTGCTTGTGCTGTGTCAAAAGAAGTTTTAACCATGCCAGTAATAGGGTCAAACTCGACTTTTAATCTTGGATAACCCGTTGCGTAGGCTTGATTATCCACCTGTTGCGCCCAATGTGCCAAATAGTCGCCTGACCAACGGAGGTTGCTTTTGGCACTATCCTGCAACAACAACGCCGTGAAATACGGGTCGAACGAGCGACCTGCATCTTCGTTGGTAGCATAAAAACGGAGGAAATATTTGTCACGTTTGCGCAACTCCAAACGTTGTTGGAAGAAATAGATGTCGCGCAAACTAAATCGGTTGTCACCTTGATAAATCGTAGTTCCATTGCCCATGCTCGACGATAGAATCAATTCAGGCGATTTTTCTTCTTCGCTTGGTTTCAAACGAAAGTGGAACGCTACGTTTGCTTTGATGTTTTTGGTGTGATAATCCACCAAATCTACCTCGCGATAGCCTGTGCGCGTAAACTTGCCCAAACCGATGTATTGTTGTGGAAACGGATTGTCGGTCGCCGAAAAACTTGAGTTATATTCGTCGCCATATACGTTTACTTTGTCATAACCGCCTGGATTGTCTTTCCCCAACTGGCTGCCGTAAACGGGTTCGTAGTTGTCGGCTTGCCAATCGTTGGCAGTCAAATAAGACATATTTAATTTGTATGCCATCCAAGGTTTTCCCGCGCTGTTTTTCAACACGTCGGCATATCGCGCTGCGATGTCGGTGAGGCTGCGTTCGCCATATTTTACGCTGGCTGCCAATCCATTTTGGAAAAATGGATTTTTAGTTTCCATTGAAATAACACCATTAAAGGCATTTGGACCGTAATACGCGGAGTTCGCACCCACAATCAAATCCATTTTCAAGACATCAAGTTCTGACGAACCCAAAAAGTTGCCCAACGAAAAGTTCAAACCGGGAGACTGATTGTCCACGCCGTCAATGATTTGGAGCGAACGAACAGGACTCGTAGAGTTGAAACCACGTGTGTTGATAATCGTGAAACCGATTGCCGCGGTCATCAAATCTACGCCTTTCAGTTTGCCCGCTTCTTCGTAGAAATTGGCTGCCGATGCGTTTTTGATGGCGATGGGGTCAATTTGTTCGACGGTGCGCGGGTCTTTTTTTTGCTCGTCGCTGATGCGCGATGCTTTGATGACCACGCCCAAGTCCATCACCCGACCTTCTTCGGCGAGTTTGACGCTGACGGGTTTGCCTTCAAACGGAACTTCGGTGCTTTCAAAACCCATGATGGAAACCACCAATGTGTGGTTGCCCGCAAGGGTTGTGTTGAACTCAAAATTGCCGTCGAAATCCGTAATGGCGGCGGTGTTGGTTGTCGTCGGTTGCCCTTTGATGGCGACCGTTGCGCCCAAGATGGGATTGCCCGTAGCCGCTTCGATGACTTTGCCTGAAACTTTTGTTTGCGCGGACAGAAAACCAACACAAAACAAACACGCGAAAAGACTCAAAAATGATTTTGAAAGCCTTTTGGAAATGGTAAACTTAATTGCCATAATGTTAAAAAATTTTGATTTTAGGTTAGCAGCGCAAATTATCTTGCGCCCACTTTTGAATGAGAGTGAATAAATAAATTTTATTTTTGTTGATGCTTTTTTTACCTATTTTGAAGTCGGAAAAATTTTTGATTTTCTTTTAGAGACGTGAAATTAAACATTTTTTCTAATATGCAAACTATTTTCGATAGATTTTTACATTTTATTTTCAAAAATATATTTTTTATC
>JBJOPA010000233.1:0-10275 GCA_046051005.1 Bacteroidota bacterium | reverse complement strand
TTATTTTATTTTTTTCAACATTGCACTATTTTCAGCATTTTTTTTGTCCGAATCTACTTATAAAAAAAAGTTAAAACAACACTGTCAGTATGTTTTCAATACGTTTCCGAAATCTTACATTTTTTGTTTTTTGTTTTTCATTTTTTGCACTTCTTTCGCCGCTTCGTGCGCAGCGTTTGCCTTCGCCCGACGACTTTTTGCCCAATAAATTGGGTGAACAATTCACACAACACCATTGGTTGGTCGAGTTTTATCGCCAAATGGCAGTTGCCGCACCGCAAAAAATGCAACTCAAAGAATACGGCAAAACCAATGAAGGTCGTCCGTTGTTGCTTGCCATCGTTTCGTCGCCCGAAAATATGCGCAATTTAGAGCAAATACGACTCAATAATTTACGTCGAACGGGTATTTTGACCGACGAACCTGCCGACAATTCCAACCCAATTTCTATCGTTTGGCTTTCGATGAATGTACATGGCAACGAACCCGCTTCGTCGGAATCTTCGATGGCGTTGATTCACCGTTTGGTGAGCGGCGAAGACAAAAACGTAGAAGAATGGTTGAAAAATACGGTTGTTTTGATTGACCCGTGCGTGAATCCCGACGGCTATCATCGCTATACGTTTTGGTACACGGGCGCGTCTGACCGCACGCCCAACCTCTCGCCCGACGCACGCGAACACAACGAGCCTTGGCCCTACGGTCGCGTGAACCACTATTTGTTCGACCTCAACCGAGATTGGGCGTGGGCAACGCAAACCGAAACCCAAGCGCGTTTGGAATATTATCACCAATGGATGCCGCACGTGGTTCCCGATTTCCATGAAATGGGTTACAATTCGCCCTACTATTTTGCGCCAGCGGCACAACCATATCACCGTTACATCACGACTTTTCAACGCGATTTTCAGAAAGAAATTGGTAAAAACCACGCAAAATATTTTGATTCAAATAATTGGTTGTATTACACGAGAGAAATTTTTGACTTGTTTTATCCGAGTTATGGCGACACGTATCCGACCTTTAACGGAGCCATCGGCATGACGTATGAGCAAGGCGGCATCAGAGCTGGACGCGCCATCACGCTCGAAAATGGCGATACCTTGACCTTGAAAGACCGCATTTCACATCATTTGACGACTGCACTTTCTACCATCGAGGTTTCTTCAAAAAATTCGGCGCGATTGGTGAAAAATTTTGGCGAGTTTTTCAAAAATTCAAAAAATACGCCACAAGGCATTTACAAAACATTTGTTATTAAAAAAACAAATTCAAAAGACAAAATTCGGTCGCTTTGTACACTACTCGACCGCCACAAAATAAAATATTCAAAAGCAACTACTGCCAGCAATGCCACTGGATATGGCTATCGTACTGGGGGGGGCAACGAATCGTTCAGTGTTTCGCCCGATGACTTGTTGGTGTCGGCTTATCAACCGCTTGGCACGCTGGCGCAAGTATTGTTAGAACCCGAAGCCGAATTGGTAGATTCCTTGACTTACGACATCACTGCATGGTCGTTGTTGCATGCCTACGGTTTGGACGCTTATGCCACGAAACAGAAAATTGAATCGAATGCAACATTTGAATTGCCAAGAACCGCCGTTTTTGAAAAAATAGTCGAAAAACCTTATGCGTATTTGGCTTCGTGGACAAGTTTAAGCAATGTTCGATTTTTGAGTCAGCTTTTGCAACGCGGGTTGCGCGTACGCACGGCGCGAGAACCGTTTGACGTGGAAGGCAAACACTACGAGCGCGGCACCATAGTGGTCACGCGAGCGGATAACGCCGATATGAATGAAAAATTTGACAAAAGTGTTACCTCTGCCGCTTTGATGAACGACCAAGACCTCACGCCCGTGAAAACGGGTTTTAGCGAAGCGGGTTTTGATTTTGGTTCCGACAAAATGGTCTTGTTGACTGCGCCGCGTGTCGGCATCGTTTATGACGACGACACTGACAACAATTCTTTTGGACAACTTTGGTATTATTTTGAACAAGATGCGCACTACCCTGTCACCCAACTCCACACGAGCCAACTGGCAACACGCGCCCTCAAAAATTACACCCATTTGGTGTTGACCGACGGAAAATACGCCGCATTAGATTCGGCGGGCATCTCGGTGTTGCAACAATGGGTGTCCGAAGGCGGACGATTGGTCTTAATCGGTGGCGCACTCGAAGTGTTCGAGGACAAACGCGGCTTTGCCCTCACGCGATTTGCCGTCAAAAAAGACCGCGAAATGTTTGAAGATTTCGAGTCAGGCGAAAAATTGCGTCGCCGAAATGCACACTTTTGCGATGCCGAACGGAGTTCGCTCAGCGAAAGTTTGCCGGGCGCATTGTTCAAGGTGAAACTTGACAATTCGCATCCGTTGGCGTTCGGTATGGCGGACAATTATTTTTCGCTCAAAACCTCCGCTTCTACCTATCAGATGCTGAAAGGCGCGTGGAATGTAGGGCATATCGGAGACGATATGCAAACATTGGGTTTTGTGGGCGCGAAAATAAAGCCCCAATTTCGCAATGCGATGGTGTTTTCGGTGCAAGACATGGGCAACGGAAATGTGGTCTATTTGCAAGACAATCCGTTGTTCCGCAGTTTTTGGTATCAAGGAAAATTCTTATTTTCCAATGCCATTTTCCAAAAAATGCGTTGATTTTTTCGACCTTTTGAAAACACCGTTAAACGGTTTTTTGAAAAAAAAAGAGAAGAATTTTTGAAAATTTGAAAAAAAAACTGCTAAATACTGGGGGGTAGGTCAAAATGGGCTTTTGCTAGCATTTTGTCCATTTTGACTTTTCCAACCCATTGACTTTTTTGTTTTTCTTTCGAGTTTGTTTTCTAAGTAGTACAGTTGACGACGTGATTTTTTGGACGGTTTGATGCAGAGATGAAATTGCCTTAACGATTTTTTGAATGTATAAAAAATTTAAAAATTAAAACTTTATACATTTCATTCGTTCATCAAGCATCGAAATGTCAAATCAATAACGACGACCTCTTACCGCTGCGTTGTCTGCCATCGAATTGATGAACCCAGCCGCAAAAAACGAAAGTAATGCGATGTAAACGATAACCATAATTTGAGACGATTTAAAAAATTTGACAAAATGCGATTCCGAAATAAGCCTTGTGCGTTTGTTCAGATTTCTTTTTAAAAAAAATTGCCCTTTTTACGTTTGTTAAATGTGCTGAAAATTATTTATTTGAACTGGTAAATGTTGGTTAACTTTTTACGACTGATTAAATTCGTGGAGAAAAAATTTAGAAAAAATTGAAAAATTTGAAAAATTTGAAAAATTTAAAAGAACATGTGAGATAAACACTACGATAGTAAAACACTGAAATTTGAAATAGTACGTTAACAAAAACAAAAAACAAAAAATTTGTCGAACCGCCGAAAAAACAAGCAATCATGCGGCAAATTCCGAATATACATTGAGACGTTTTCTTTGTTTTCTGGTAACAAAGATAATAGTATGGTAGCCAAATAACAAAATTTTATTGATTAAATATTTGTCAATATATTGTTAACATATTTATTAACAAATAAAAGTGTAAAAAAAATATGTGTAAAAAAATTTTTACAATCCAAATGCAACCTTTGGCAAATTTAAAAAATCGTACCAATTTTAGGGTGATTTATTTAATGGAAAAATAATGATAATTTTTATTTATATATTAAAATATTTATCATTTAATAACCCAAAACGACCGTTCACCGACTCCATACGTGCGAATAATTTTTAATACATCAAAAATAAAGCCAACCTTTCCAATCGTGAAACCTTTCTGAAAATTGGCATTTCGAGACTTTTTTTCGCATTTTGGGCGCGGAATACTGGGGGGGGGCGGTTTTGAAATTATTTTTTGAAAAAATATCAAAAATAGCCACAAAGTCAAAATTGATTGTATCTTTGCGCCGCATTTTAGGAGAAGTGCCAGAGTGGTCGAATGGGCTTGACTCGAAATCAAGAGTACGGGCAACTGTACCGAGGGTTCGAATCCCTCCTTCTCCTCTAGTTTTATGTTATATAAAAATCTCAACATTTGTGTTTCGACATAAATGTTGGGATTTTTTTTTACGTTTTTCAAAAAAACAAATCATTAAAAATTAAAATGTAATTAAATTATTGTGAAGAAAAGTTAAAAATTGAGCAAAAAATGTAAAAAAAACATCAAAGTTTCGATTCCGATTTGGAAAATTCAAATAAACATTATAATTTTGTGGAAACGAATTTGAAAAAATTTCGTATTAATTATTTCATACATTCACTAATTAAATTCAGTTTTATATTTCATAGTCATTTGTTCAGAAAAAGAATCTTGCATAACACGCCACAAACCAAAAACATTTTAAATAGAAAAGAGAAGAAAAAAACAACGCATTATTTATTGAAATTATTTGTAAAAATTAGTTATTCATTTTTTTAACCATCGTTTACGCAATCGTGCCAAATGCAGTCCGTCTATTGTCGGCTGTTTTTGACCGTTTTTGGTTGCGGATACTGGGGGGTAGCCTATTTTGACTTTTTTTTACGACAAAGCATATTATAATGTAGCAGCAAATTCCTGAAAATTTTAAAAACACCCGCACGATGAAAGAAAAAATTATGGAAACTCCGGGTTCACCTGAACAGTCCGCCATCGAATTTGACTCCGATATTTGGAGTTTGACGAGTTACACGACCGACGAACGGCGTGAAATCGTGCGCGCCTATCGGGGTTTGCTGAAAGCCATTCGCGTCGAAACCTCAAAAGATGACCTTGTCGAAATTCGTCAAGCATTCGTAAAGGCGGTCATTTCTCATGCGCCACAACGCCGAAAATCGGGCGAGCCTTACATTTTTCATCCGATTGCCGTTGCCCGCATCTGCGCGGAAGAAATTGGGCTAGGCGGCACGTCCATCATCGCCGCGTTGTTGCACGATGTGGTGGAAGATACGCCCGTGACGCTGCAAGAATTGGAACTCGAATTTGGCAGTCGCGTAACAAAAATTGTTGATGGATTGACCAAACTCGACCATAGTTATAGCAGCGAAAGCCCGCAAGCCGAAAATTTGAAAAAAGTATTAGCCACGCTCGCCGAAGACGTGCGGGTGGTGTTGATAAAAATGGCGGACAGGTTGCACAACATGCGTACTTTGGACTCGATGCCGCCCCACAAACAGCTAAAAATCGCCGCCGAAACCGATTATATCTACGCCCCACTCGCCCATCGGCTCGGACTTTACAACATCAAAACCGAATTTCAGGATTTGTGTTTGAAAATCAGCGACCGCGAAACGTTTAGTCAAATTGCGAAAAAACTCGCCGAAAACAAGCGCGAACGGTCGGCTTATATCAACGAATTTATCCGCCCGCTCACCGACGCACTCAACGAAACGGGTTACAGCTATCGCATTTTTGGTCGCCCAAAATCCATTTATTCTATTTGGAATAAAATTAAAAATAAAAATGTTGCGTTTGAAGACATCTATGATTTGTTCGCCATCAGAATCGTCATGGACGTGCCGCAAAGTAAAGAACGGCAAGCCTGTTGGTCTGCCTATGCGACGGTGACGGAAGTTTATAAAAACGTTCCCGAAAGGCTCAAAGATTGGGTAAGTATGCCAAAATCGAATGGTTATGAGTCGCTTCATACGACCGTCATTGGTCCGAAAGGGCGTTTTGTGGAGGTTCAAATCCGCTCCGCACGCATGGACGACATTGCCGAACGCGGTTTTGCAGCGCATTGGAAATATAAAGGCATAAAAAATGGAAATAATATGTTCGACGGTTGGCTCACGCGGGTGCGAGAGATGCTCGACAACATGGACAGTTCCGATGCCGTCGAATTTTTGGCAGATTTCAAGGAATCGAGCCTTTTTGCCGAAGAAATTTTTGTTTACACGCCAAAAGGTGAACTCCGAATTTTGCACAAAGGCGCAACCGCGTTGGATTTTGCGTTTGAAATCCACAGCGACGTGGGCGCGCATTGCATGCACATCAAGGTCAATCGAAATATCGTTCAGTTTGGGCATAAGCTCAAAACGGGCGACCAAGTAGAAGTCGAAACCCAACGCGACCGAAAACCTACCGAAGATTGGTTGCGCATGGTCACTTCCAGCAAAGCCCGCTCCAAAATTCGCCAATGTTTGCGCGACGATTTGAGAAAACAAGCCGAATTTGGAAGGGAAATTTTGCAGCGAAAAATGCACCACCACAAAGTGGATTTCGACGAAGCAAGCGAAACGTTGCGACATTATTTGCGCTATCCGACCCACAACGAATTTTTCAACGCCATTCAACTGCAAATCGTTGACCCAGTGGCGTTGCTGAAAAAATTTAAGGTCGAACGTGGAAAATTGGTCTTGATTCAAGAAGAACAACCCATTTCTCCTAGAAGCAACGAGCCTTACACGCCCAAAAGCACGCTCGATGAAGCCAACGATTTGCGCACGCAACTCTATATCGCCAATCAAAATGCGGCGCAATATCACTATCAAATGTCCACTTGTTGCAATCCCGTGATGGGCGACGACGTGTTTGCCTACGTCAATGGTTCGCAAAATACGGTCAAAATCCATCGAACCAATTGCAAAAATGCGACCCATTTGATGGCAAATTACGGCTATCGAATCATGGAAGCCGCGTGGCGAAAGCAAATTGGAACCAATTTTATCGCAGGTTTGCGCCTCAAAGGGGTGGACACGGGCAAGGGCGTGATTCATCGAATGTCAAAAATTTTATATGACGATTTGAACCTCAATATCCGTTCTTTCAACATTTTTAGTGAAGAAGAAATGTTTATTTGTGAAATTTCGCTGTTCGTCAACAACCGCGAACAGTTGGAAAATACGATGGAAGAACTCAAAAAATTGCCCGATGTTCGAGAAGTAAATCGCATCAGCATTGATGAAACAGACTGATTTTTGGGGCTAAATTTGGATTAAAAAATCAGAAAAAAGCTACCCCCCAGTATAAAAGCCGCATTTTTCCGAAAATTAGGTTTGGATACTGGGGGGTAGCTTTTTTTTCGCCACTTCGTGAAAAAAACTGTAATTTTGCTTGATTTTTTTATTGTGAAAAATATTTTTGTTTAAAAAAAATCCGTTTTCCATGTTTCATATTGATATTTTCTAAATCGTTCCATCCTATCAAATTTACTTCAAAAAAAATTAAACCAAATTTTCAATATTTTTTTTATCCTTAACCAAGTTATTATTTTTTTAAATAAAATTTTACCAAATTATGAATTTTTCTCAAAAAGAAGCCTTGCGACGCATCGTAACGCTGGACGAGTTTATTATTCGTCGGCAAAACGATTTTGAATACGCGGCGGGCGAACTCACAGGCTTATTGCGCGACATCGGCGTGGCGGCAAAAATCATTAACCGAGAGGTAAACAAAGCGGGTTTGGTCAACATTTTGGGCATGGACGGCTCTCAAAATGTCTCGGGCGACTCGGTTCAAAAGTTGGATTTATACGCCAACGAAAAACTCATCGAATGTCTTGGCAATAGCGGCGAATGCGCAGGCATTGCGAGCGAAGAACTCGACGAATTTGTCGAAATCCCGCGTGTGACGGGTAAAACTCCCAATTATGTCGTCGTTTTCGACCCGCTCGACGGCTCGTCTAACATTGACGTAAACGTATCGGTTGGTACGATTTTCGGCATTTTTCGCCGCGTTTCGGACGCATCTGGCGCAGTCACGATGGACGATTTCATGCAAAAAGGCGACGCGATGGTGGCGGCGGGCTATGTTTTGTACGGTACTTCGACGCTTTTGGTCTATACGACAGGCAACGGCGTGAACGGTTTTACGCTCGACCCCAGCATCGGCGAATTTTGTTTGAGCCATCAAGACATCAAAATTCCAAAATCTGGCAAATTTTATTCCGTCAATCAAGGCTATTACCTAAAATTTGATGTAGAAATGCGGCGATATATTGACCATTGTTCTGACATGAACTACGGTTTGCGCTACATTGGTTCTATGGTTTCGGACGTACATCGGATTTTGTTTCAAGGCGGCATTTTTTTGTATCCCAACACTCGAAAATATCCACGCGGCAAATTGCGTTTGCTCTATGAATGTTCGCCGCTTGGTTTTGTGGTCGAGCAAGCAGGCGGGCGGGCGTTGAGTTTGGGGCGCAATCGAATCATGCAAATTGTGCCAAAACACTTGCATCAAAACATCACGATTGCCATCGGTTCACCCGAAACGGTGACGGAAATGGAGGAATTTTTAGAAAAATACGCCGCCCGTTTGGAATAAACAAATGAAAAAAAACGTTCAATTCTTTCTTGGAATTGGGCGTTTTTTTTGAATTTCAACGCAATTGAAAACTATTTCGAGTTTTTTTTATACCTTTGCGACGATATTTTATGGATTTTAAAAACTTCAAATTATAAAAAAATTGAAAAAACGCGCACTATGAAGGCAGCCATTCTTGACCTCAACAATAACACGCCTAATCGGGGCATCAGTTATCTCAAAAAAATGCTCGAAACGGCGGGTTTACCTTACGAAGTTTTTGACGTTCGACATCGCGGCGAAATGCCAGATTTGTCGTTTGACCTCTATTTTTCTTCAGGCGGACCGGGTTCGCCCTTTGATTTTGAAGGCGGTTGGGATAAAAAATATTTTGAATGGATTGAAAATATATGGCAACATAATTTAAAGTCAGATGAAAAAAAGTACATTTTTTTTATTTGTCATTCCTTTCAATTGGCTTGTCAACATTTCGATGTGGGCGAAATTAAGAAGCGGCGCAAGCGTTCTTTTGGCACCTTTCCGTGCTACAAAACGATGACAGGGCGCAGTGAAATCGCGTTTGAAGGTTTGCCAAACCCATTTTATATCGCCGATTTTAGAGATTGGCAAGTCGTTGGTTTCGATGAAAATGAACTGGCTTCGCGTGGTTTTCAAGCATTGGCACTCGAAAAACCGCGTCCGCACGTGGACTTGCCGCGTGCTTTGATGGCAATTCGGTTTTCAGACGAAATGATTGCCACCCAGTTTCACCCCGAAGCTGATGCGGAAGGCATGGCTGCCCATTTTCAAGACGCATCGCGCAAAGAACAAGTAATGGAAGATTTTGGAGAAGCGCGTTATCATCAAATGATTGAAGATTTGACCGATGACAACAAAATAGAATTGACGTTTAAAACGATTTTGCCAAATTTTATAAAAGCAGCAACTTCGCAAAGAAGTTTGGCATAAATCCATAAAAAAAGCCCTCGAAACTGATTCGAGGGCTTTTTTTATGTGGATTTATGCCAATATTTTTTTAACGATGGCAGAAATGGCGGAGCCTTCTGCTTTTCCAGCCAATTGTTTGTTGGCGGCTCCCATTATTTTGCCCATGTCTTTCATACCCGATGCGCCCGTTTCGGCAACAAGATTTTTGATGAACGCTTCTAATTCATCGGCATTTAGTTGTTTCGGCAAATATTTTTCGATAACTTCAATTTCTTCGCGCTCGACTTGTGCGAGGGCTTCACGATTTTGTTGTTCAAAAATGGCGAGCGAATCGCGGCGTTGTTTCACCAATTTTTGCAACATTTTTACTTCACCGTCGCTGTCAAGTGCTTCGGCGGCTCCACTTGTTTTATGCAACAAAATGGCTTGTTTAATCGCCCGAATGCCGCGCAAACCGATTTGGTCTTTGGCTTTCATCGCCTCTTTCAGGTCTTGATTGATTTTCTCTTCGAGATTCATATGTTGAAAATTAATTTTATTTTATAAAAACAGTGCAAAATTAACGCCTTTTTCTGAATAAAACGCAGAAAAAATTCGGTTTATACTGGGGGGGGGCGTTTTCAAGCAAAATTATTTATAAATTATATTCTTTTTTGATTTTAAGTACAAACTCAACGGTCACATCAAAATCTTCCGCAATTTCTTCAATCGTCAGTTTTCCGCGTTTCAAAGAATTGACAATGCCTTTAATTGTAGTCTCAATTTCTCCTTCGATTTTTCCTTCATCATATGACGTATCAATCACATTTTTTAAATCTCGATAGGATTTTAAACTGTCTTCGTATTGATTTTTTTCTTCACGTGAAAACTTGGAAATTTCCGCTGCTAAAAACAAACGCTCAAATACTTTTTCTTGAAATTGAAGCGGACGATTTTCCAAATTTGGAAGATTTTTCAACACGTATAACCACTTGTCGAAAGTCGTTTCCAACTCGCTTTCAGATTTCGTAAAATTGGGCATTTCCAAGTAAATGAACGTCAATTTGTCGTAAAAAACCTTGTTTTTTTGGTCTTTTAGATTT
>JBJOPA010000232.1:0-3681 GCA_046051005.1 Bacteroidota bacterium | reverse complement strand
AAACGCATTTGGGTTGTGGGTAAACACTTTTCCGACGCAGCCCTTGTCAATCGGAGGTTGCAACAAAATGGGCGTGCTATTCACACCTTGAAAGTTAGAATTTAAAAATGTATAAACCGTTTGAATATAAAACGGAATGTTGTCCGATTGCGGGAAATTTAGGTTTCTGATGCCGCCATTTCGATTGGGGTCGAGCATCGAAATCACGTAGCGCGCACGACCTGGAAACGTGTGAATGGCTACATATTCGTTATATTTTACGTCGTTTCCGATGTCAACACCGCGTCCGCCGCCATTGGCACGGGCAGCGCGAGAGCAAGTGCCGTCGCCCCAACAGATTTCCAACGTATCGCGGTCGGCAGACGTGCTGCTCGATTTGGTGTACGTAATAATCGTGGCTTCCAGAGAAAGCGGACCCGTTTGGCGCAATCGAATTTCGCCTGCGCGGTTGTGCGTCGCGTGCGCGCACGGGAGCGAAACGGCAAAAAACAAGAGCCAATAAAAATAGGATTGAACGGTTTTTTTGATAATAGGTCGCATTTTTTCGAGGTGGTTTTAGCTATTTTCTTAAAAAATGTTTAGCAAAAATAAGAGAAAAAAATCGAATGAAACCAAGTTTATCATTTATTTTACGGTTTTCAACAAAAAAAAAGATTAATTTCTCGTTTTAGAGAATTATCTGCCTCCCCTCCTTCGGGGGAGCTGGGGGGGGACAATACTGGGGGGGGGCTATTTTTATCCGTTTTAAGACTGCGAATGCCGCATTTTGTGGTTTTGTTTTTTTTGTTTTTTATTTTGTTTAAAAATATTTTTGTTTTTTTATTCAAATTCGCATTTCATACACGGTGTTGATATTTTTTTAAACGTTTCTGTTCCATTTTTTTATCTATTTTTGCAAAATCATTTTTTCAAAAAAAACTTTTAAAAAAATCAAAAAAAATATATGAAATCTATTTTAGATGATTGGTCAATTTGGTTGGTCGCTTCCTTGACGCTGGGTTTGGCTCCTTTTCTGCCTGAACCGCATTTGGTGGGCAAAATTCGCTGGGTTTTGGGCGGCGCGGTGGACATGAAATTGACAGATTGGTTCGATTTAGCGATGCACGGCACGCCGTTTTTGTTGTTGTTTCGCGCCCTGTGGGTCAATTTTTTGCGAAAAAAGAATCTATAAAAATCAAAAAAAAAATCAAAAAAGAAAAACAGCATTTTACGGCTTGTAAAACGCTGTTTTGAGTTAAATATACTGGGGGGGTGCATTTTTTCAAGTATTTTCGACCATTTTTTTGAGTTGACGTATGTGTTTTTGTTTGGTTTGGTCGCGCATTTTTTGACTGCTTTGGGTAAAAAAACGATGGCTCGATAGGAACTTTATTTGAATGTGATTCCATTGTTTTTCGTCGGGCATGATGCTCAAATTTTTCCACTCACGCACGAGCGAATCGCCGACGGTTTTGAAATCGTCGCGTCCCAAATAATCCAAATCGGCATCGCATAAAATTTCTGCAAGGCAGCATTTTGGCGATTGCGGCACTTGGGTTGCCATTATCATTTCACAAATTTTTTCAATATCACGGCGTGAATAACCAAATGCGGGCAATTTTTGACGCACCATTTCACAGCCTTTTGCCTCGTGGTTTTGATACGTTTCGAGGAAACCGATGTCGTGAAACAAGGCAGCTGTTTTCACCAACAGGGTTTCGCGCGGCGAAACGCGCTCCAAAATGCAGAGGTAACGCGCCACAATCAGCACGCCCGACGTATGATGTTTTCCGTGATAAGTCAGCGAAGGCGACAAGTGATTGAGTTGCCGAAACACCCATTTTTCGACGGCTTGAAAGTTGATGTCACTATTTTTTTTCGGAATTGGACGCTCCAAAACGGCGGTGTCTTGCAAAAATTGGTTTTGTTTTCTCAAAATAAGTAAGTTTAAAGGAATTGGTTAAAAAAAAACGGGCGAAAAAAAAAGTTGTAAGACTCTGTTAGAATCTTACAACTTTTGTGTTTTGCGCGACTTTTAAATTAGTCAAGAATGACCACCCCGCTTGCCAAAAACTTATATTCTTCTTTTGGCTGCGTGATTTTCGCAATATCCTCTTTCGATTTGCCTTCATCTTCGGCAAAATGGCGGAGGGTTGCTACATCGGTCACTTCTTTAAACGCATACCCATTCATTGCAACTTTTTTGCCAATTATGTCTTTTGGCATAAAAAATCCGTAATCTTTAAATTTTACGAAAATATCGGGCGCGCCAGCTTGCGATTGAATGGTCATCCAGCAGCCTTTTGCTTTGCAAACTGCGCCGACGGTTCCCGTGACAATCACGTTTTCGACTTTTTCTTTTCCGTCCAATGCTTTGAGTTTCGGGAAAACTGCGTCGTAAGCCACCATATTTTTGGCATCGAAAGATTCGCCAAAATGTTTGCCGTCGCTGTTGGCATTTGCCTTAAACTTGGCGTAAGCCGCTTCTTCCGAAGCCTCATGTTTGGCTGCCGAACTTGCAGACCTGTTGCAAGCCACCGCGCCGATGAACAAGGCTACGGCAAGAAATCCAAATTTTTTTAACATCATTTCAATTTTTTTTTGAAAATTCTTTATTAATCTTTTTGAAAAACCGATAAAAATTCGTCGCAAAATTACGAACTTTTCTTGAAATCGTTGCAAAAATTACAACTCATAATTCGGTGTCAATTTTCCTTTCGGGCTGTCGGTGCTATAAAAATCGTTGATAATTTTCACCACTTCGTCCACGCTATCGGTCATTGGAATCAGATTGAGGTCGTCGGTGCCGACGGTGTGCCATTCTTCGTCCATCACTTTTTTAATCCATTCTCTCATGCCGCCCCAAAATTCGGTGCCAAACAAAATAATCGGCATGCGCGTAATCTTGCGCGTTTGCACGAGCGTGAGGACTTCAAAAAGCTCGTCCATCGTTCCAAAACCGCCTGGCATGACCACAAATGCTTGCGCATATTTCACAAACATGACTTTGCGAACGAAAAAATAGCGGTGGTCGAGGCTTTTGTCGGGGTCAATATATGGGTTGTGGTGTTGCTCGAACGGCAAACTGATGTTCAAACCCACCGAAACGCCATTGTTTTGGTGCGCGCCTTTGTTGCCCGCTTCCATGATGCCTGGTCCGCCGCCCGTGATGATGCCGTAGCCTTCTTCCGTCAAACGCGCCGCAATTTCGGTCGCTTTTATATACGATGGGTGGTCGGGTTTGAAACGCGCCGAACCAAAAATGGACACGCAGGGACCAATATTGTTCAAAATCTCGAACCCATCTACAAATTCCGCCATTACTTTGAACATCGTCCAAGCGTTTTCGCCTTTGATTTTTGTCCATTGCTTCATGCTGCGGCGGGGTACTTTTATTTTATCTGGCATACTTAATTTGATTTTTTAATTTTATTCTTAAATATTTTTTAATAGATTTTCCGAAAATGCAAATTACATTCGCTAAATGCGGCAAATTTTAACGAAAGAAAAAATAAAAAGTTGTTGGAATGGAAACAAGATGCGTTTTTTTCTATTTTTTGAACTAAAATTCCCAAATCAACGATTTTAGGCGTTTTATACTGGGGGGTAGCAAAAAACGATTTACTATGTCACAAAAAAATATTTTCAAGTTTTTTATTTTAACTTTATACCCTAAAATAGGCATTTTTAACTACTTTTGGG
>JBJOPA010000231.1:0-10117 GCA_046051005.1 Bacteroidota bacterium | reverse complement strand
CAGGCGTTTTTGGCGGCGAGATTTACGAAATCTTAAAGATTTCATAAATCTAACCCCATATGTTATGACAAAATAATTTCATTCAAATCCTTAACTAAACAACATTGCCCCCCCAGTATCCAACCATTTTTTTCTCATTTTTGAGTAAATTTTAAAAATAAAAAAGCGAAAAATGAATCATTTTTCGCTTTTTTATTTGCTTTTTTTTATCTATTTATTTTCCGTTTATTCAGTTCATCAAAAATATAAACCATAAAACGAAAAGCAAGTTTTGAAAACACCCAAAAACCTGCAAGACAAAGTACCAAAAGCCCAAACAATTTCCATTTTGCCATCTTCAAATTATAATTTTTCAGTGATGAAATTCAACATTTTTGTAAACAAATTCAAGCGCGTTACGCCGCCCGAAATGCCGTGATTGCGGTTCGGATAATAAGCAGATTCAAATTGCTTATTGGCTTTTACGAGTGCGTTCACCATTTCCGCGCTGTGTTGAAAATGGACATTGTCGTCGCCCAAACCATGAATCAGCAAGTAATTTCCTTCCAATCTTTCCGCAAAATTGACGGGAGAATTGTCTTCATAACCTTCTTTATTTTCTTTTTGCGTCTTCATATATCGCTCGGTGTAGATGTTGTCATACCATTTCCAATTCGTCACGGGCGCAACGGCGATGGCAGCTTTGAAGGTTTTGTTGCCCTTCAAAATACACAAAGTGGACATATATCCGCCATAACTCCAACCAAAAATGCCAATCCGTTTGCCATCAACGTATGGCAACGAAGCAAAATGTTTTGCGGCTTCGATTTGGTCCATCACTTCGTAATGTCCCAGTTGAAGATAGGTTATTTTTTTGAATGCTTCGCCGCGTCCGCCTGTGCCGCGTCCGTCCACGCACGCCACGATGTAGCCGCGTTGGGCGAGGAGTTGATACCACCAGAAATCTTGTCCCATCCATTTGTCCAACACGCGCTGGCTGCCCGGACCCGAATATTGGGTCATAAAAACGGGATATTTTTTGTTGGGGTCAAAATCTTTTGGTTTCAGCATCCAACCGTTTAAATCCACATTTTCGCTGGTTTTGAAAGAAAAAAACTCGACTTTGTTGGCTCCAAATTCGTCCATTTGGGCAGCTATTTTTTTGTTTTCAAACACTTTTCGCGTTTCTTTATTGCCATTTGTTTCAAAAACGGTCATGCGCGTGGGCATGTTGAGTTCGGAATGGGTGAGCAAATAATAGTCAAAAGTGCTGCTGAAACGTGCGGCATTGTCGCCTCTATCGTCGCAAATGACTTCTTTTTTGCCGTTCAAATCGGCTGCAAAAACTTGTCGCGTAAGCGGACTTCTTTCGGCAGCTTGATAAAAAATGCGCTGCCGTTTTTCGTCAAAACCATAAAATTCTGTGACATCAAAATTCCCGCCTGTCAAGTCTCTAACTTCCTTTCCAGTTCGGTCAAACAAATAGAGATGTTGAAAGCCGTCTTTTTCTGAAAGCCAAATAAAGTGCTTTTTGTCGGCAGTAAACGTCAAATTATTGTCTTTGAGTTCAATATATGCTTTGTTTTTTTCTGTATAAAGTGTTGATAATCCTTGTTTTGAATTGACCAGTAATAATTCGATTTCATTTTGATGGCGATTCATTTTATAGATACACAATTCCCCGTCAGGTGTCCATTGCAAACGCGGAAAATATTCGCCTGTTACGTTGACTTGTTTTGCCTTATTTTTCTTTACGTCATAAATCCAAACTGTGACAATCGAATTGCGTTCGCCTACTTTTGGATATTTGAAAGTTTGCGCTTCGGGATACATGCCACCGCGATAATTTTGCATCGTAAATTCGGGAACAAGCGTTTCATCAAAACGCAAAAACGCAATTTTCGACCCATCGGGCGACCATTCGTAGGCTTTCGTGAATTCAAATTCTTCTTCATACACCCAATCGCAAAAACCATTGATGATTTTATTTTTTTCACCATCTTTGGTGGCTTGCGAAATTTTGCCCGTTTTGAGGTCGCGCACGAACAAATTATTGGCACTCGTGAACGCTACTTTTTCACCCGTTGGGCTGAATGCGGGATTGCTTTGCTTTTCTTTGTCATATAAATCGGTCATGTTTTTACCGTCCCAAAGCAAGAATTTTGCTTTTGCAGAACGGCGATAAATATTTTCAGAACTCGTTTGAAACAAAATTTGCTTTTCGTCGGCACTAAAAATATATTCATCGAATTTAAAATTGACCATATTTTTGACCTGCGACGGTTCAAAAATGAAGCTATCGCCATCGCCCGTCGCCAAGTTGACGCTGATGATGCGCCCTTCTTCGGCAATGGCGTAATGTTTTCCGTCGTTCTGAAAGTTAAAACCAGGCGCAACTTCGGGTCTAAACGTATATTTTCCCCAAATATCGTCCACACTAATTTTTTTGCTCGTCGTTTGGGCGTTCAAATCCCCCCCCCCAGTATTTGTCATAAAAAAGACTACAAAAAGCATTAAAAATGCTTGAATTTTTTTTTCCATTTTTTGGATTTTTATTTTACAGGATATTTATTTTTAAAATTTGTCAAAGGTAAAAAAAAATGAAATGAAAAATATTTTTTTAATTCAAAATCTTAAATCAATCCTTCGCGCAGCAGTTCGTGTAGGTGAATCATGCCCAAATATTGCTGATTTTCGGACAAAACAATGAGTTGCGAAATGCTAAATTGTCGCATTTGTTGCAACGCTTCGACGGCAAGGGTGTAGTCAAAAATGGTTTTGGGCGAACGATTTAAGATGTCTATGGCGCGAATGTCTTTGTTGATTTGTTGCTTTTGCGTCAACATCCGTCGCAAATCGCCGTCGGTGATGATGCCGATGAGTTGTTGTTGGTTGTCCAGAACGGCGGTTGCGCCCATTCGTTTAGAAGTCATTTCCAAAATCAAGTTTTCGAGCGTTGCGTCGGGGCGGACGACGGGCGGCGTTTCGTGTGTCGTCAAAAGGTCGCTGACGCGCAGATAAAGTTGTTTGCCAAGCGCGCCGCCTGGATGAAATTTCGCAAAATCTTTCGACGAAAAACCTTTAATCGCCAACAACGTGGTTGCCAATGCGTCGCCCATTGCCATTTGCGCGGTCGTGGAGGCGGTGGGCGCGAGATTGTTGGGTTCGGCTTCGATGGCAACGGGCGTGTGCAAAACCCAGTCTGCTTGGCTGCCGAGTTGCGACTGCCGATTGCTGACCATCGCCACGAGCGTATTTCCAAAATTTTTGAGTAGTGGAATCAATACTTTTATTTCGGGTGTGTCGCCACTTTTCGAGATGCAAATGACGGTGTCTTCGGGCTGAATGATGCCCAAATCGCCATGAATAGCGTCGGCAGCGTGCATGAAAACCGAAGGCGTTCCCGTCGAATTGAGCGTGGCAACTATTTTTTGTGCAACGATGGCACTCTTGCCGATGCCCGTCAGCACCACGCGCCCACGCGAGCGGGCGATGAGTTCGACGACCGCCACAAAGTGGTCGTCAAAAACCAGATTGCGTAAGGTTTCTATTTCGACTTCGATGGTTTTTTTTGCCCACGCGACGATATTGGCGGCTGTTGTGGCATTTGTGGCTGAAAAAGACATACGCGGCACATTTTTTTTTAAATGATTAGACAAAACTTTTATCAAAATAAAACCTGTTTTTCCAACAAAAATTTTTTTGATGAAAAAAAAATAACATTATTTTGAAAAAAAAATCAACTTTTCCTAACTACGATGAAAGTTTTTTTTATAATTTTAGCGTCTCAAATTTAGGAAAAATGAGATATTCGTTAGAATGTGAAAGATTGCAGAATTTTTATAAAAAAATAGGATTGTTTTCCAAATTTTAATTGGAATTTTAAAAAATGAATCACATTGTTTTTTATTATAAAATCAGTTGCGCCTCACAAACTCCCGTATTTCATCAAATTAAATTTGTTTTAAAACACTTTAATAAAAAATCGCGGCAAAGTTCGTAAAAAAAAGGCATTTTGGGATTAAAAAAAACGTTGGATACTGGGGGGGGGCTATTTTTGAAAAAAAAATGGACTTTTGAAATTTTTCTCCTACGATTTTGACGATTGAGCCGATTAAATCCTGAAAAAAAATAACGTATTCATTACATCTATGACTGTAACAAAAGAAGAATTATTAGTATCACTCAATCAATTTTTTGGTTTTGATAGCTTCAAAGGCAACCAAGTAAAGATTATTCAGAGCGTTTTGGAAGGTAGAGACACCTTTGTCATCATGCCGACAGGCGGTGGCAAATCGCTTTGCTACCAGTTGCCCGCTTTGATGATGGAAGGCACTGCCCTCATCATTTCGCCCCTCATTGCGCTGATGAAAAACCAAGTTGATGCCATTCGTGGCTATTCAAATGGTGATGATATTGCGCATTATCTCAATTCGTCGCTTTCTCGAACAGAGATGAAGCGCGTGAAACAAGACATTCAAGACGGCAAAACAAAATTGCTTTACGTCGCGCCAGAAACCCTTACAAAAGACGAAAATTTGGAATTTTTTAGCAATGCCAACATTAGTTTTGTAGCGGTGGACGAAGCGCACTGTATTTCTGAATGGGGTCACGATTTTAGACCTGAATATCGCCGCATTCGGACGATGATAGAAACGATTGGCATTGACATTCCCGTCATCGCATTGACGGCAACGGCAACGCCAAAAGTTCAGACCGATATTGTGAAAAGTTTGGACATGAAAAGCGAAAATATATTTGTCTCTTCCTTTAATCGAGACAATTTATATTACGAAATTCGTCCAAAAAGCAAAAAAGAATTGGTTCACAAAAGCATTGTTCAAATCATCAACGAGCAACCGCGTGAATCTGCCATCGTGTATGTGCAGGCGCGAAAATCGGCAGAGGATTTGGCAAAAGTCTTGGAAGTAAATGGCATTATTGCCGCGCCGTATCACGCGGGTCTCGACCCCAAAGTGCGCGCCAACACCCAAGATGCGTTTTTGATGGAAGACATTCACGTCATCGTGGCGACCATCGCCTTTGGTATGGGCATTGACAAACCCGACGTGCGATTGGTGATACATTACGACATTCCCAAATCTATCGAAAATTATTATCAAGAAACTGGTCGTGCGGGTCGTGATGGTTTGCGCGGTGACTGCGTGGCGTTCTACTCTCGCGCCGATATTGCGCGTTTAGAGAAATTTTTGAGAGACAAACCCGTTGCAGAACGGGAAATGGGTGCGCAATTGATGGAAGAAATCATTGCATATTCCGAAACAACGACTTGTCGTCGCGAGTTTTTGTTGCATTATTTTGGCGAAAAATTTGTTTGCGACCGTTCAGGCGCGTGCGACAATTGCCGCTATCCGCGTGAAAAAGTAAATGCCGAAGAAGAAATGTTGTTGGCATTGGAAACGGTAAAATTATTGAATGAAAATTACGGTTTGAAAACTTTGGTGGATTTTGTAGTCGGCAACGACACCAAAGAAATGCGCGATTATAAGTTCAACAAATTTGCCCAATACGCAACAGGAAAAGAAAAAGACGAAATTTTTTGGCATTCCGTATTCCGAAGCGCGTTGTTGTCGAACTATTTGTATAAAGATGTGGAACAATATGGCACGATAAAATTGACCGAAGCGGGGCATAAATTTATCGAAGAACCCGAAGAGGCGATGATTACCCTCAACCACAATTTCAAGGAAGAAGCCAGCGACCTCGAAGAAAGCGCAGGCGGAACCGCCGCACTCGACAACACGTTGTTGAGCATGTTGAAAGACATTCGCCGAAAATTTGCGAAGCAAAAAAATATACCGCCTTACGTACTTTTCCAAGACCCATCGCTTGAAGATATGGCTACGCAATATCCGATTACGATGGAAGATATGATAAAAATTCAAGGCGTAAGTGCAGGAAAAGCGGCTAAATTTGCAAAACCTTTCATCGAAGCGATTGCAAAATATGTCGAAGAAAATGAAATTGAGCGTCCACAAGATTTTGTAATGAAACAAGTGGCTGACCAATCGAAAACGAAAATTACGATTATCCGCTCTGTTGACAAAAAAATTCCGTTGCCTGAAATTGCACGACAAAATCAAATGAGTTATGAAGAATTGTTAGAAGAATTATATTCGATTATCAATTTTGGAACAAAATTAAATTTGTCGTATTACATCAACGAGCAAGTGGACGAGTACGCCCGCGAAGAAATTCACAACTATTTCCTCGAAGCCGAAACCGACGACCTCAACGCGGCGTATCAAGTTTTGAAAGACGATGATATCCGTTTTGAAGAAATCCAATTGGCGCGACTCAAATTTTTGAACGAAGTTGCGAATTAAAATTAATTATAAAAAAAATACCGCTCATGTCAAAATGACATCAGCGGTATTTTTTTTTATAAAATCAAAAAGTGGGTAAAAAAATGCCCCCCCCAGTATATTTGCCCTTTTTGGGGCAACGAGGCTATTACTTTATTTGAAAAAGAAGGCTTTTTACTCTTTTTTTTCAAAAAAAAACCACCTCACACGTATAGCGCGAGGCGGTTGTTTTTTTATAAAAAATTTTGATTTAAATTCGATTTTTTTATGGATTCACTTTTGAACCCGCTGCTTTTTCTGCTTTTCGAGCGGCGATTTGTTCGCGTGTCATCACAGGCATGGTGGCAAAACGTTCTGTCAATTGGCTGCTTAACACTTTAAATTTACGTGAATCTTCGCTTGAAAACGTAGAAGTCATCGGCAATTTTTCTTTCAAGTGATTCACCTGCGAACCGTTTTTCCAGAATCTGAAACACACGTGCGGACCCGTCGCCAAACCCGTAGAACCTACATAACCAATAATTTGCCCTTGTTGAACCTTTGTGCCTGCATGAATGCCCGATGCAAAACGGCTCATGTGCAAATATTGCGATTCGTAAGGTTTCATGTGGCGAATTTTTACAAAATTGCCATTTCCGCTTGTGCTGCTTGCCGTTTCGACAGTTCCGTCAGCAACCGACATGATGGGCGTGCCATGTGGCGCGGCATAATCGGTTCCAAAATGCGGACGCACGTAGCCCAAAACGGGGTGCAAACGATTCAGATTGTAATGACTTGTAATGTGTGCATATTTCAATGGCGATTTCAAAAAGCCATCTTTCATCGGCAAACCCGTTTTAGAGTACCAACCTTTTTCTTTGCCATTGTCGTAATAAATCGCAAAAATTTCTTTGTCTTGGCTTTTGTCTTTGAAATACGCGCCTGTCATTTTTTTCACGCCGACCGATTTTCCGTCCACCAACTCTTCTTCGTAAACGATTTTATATTCGTCGCCGTCTTGAAACGACCGCAAATCTACTTGATATTTCAACGCATCTTCGACCATGTCGGCGAGTTGATAGCTCATGCCGTTGTTGACCATCGTTTCCCACAACGAACCTTCGACGGTTCCGCTTGCTTGCATTTCACGTACGACGACTTCGCGTTTCACTTCTTTCACCGTCGGCGTTGCGCCATTGAATGAAAAAACGATGTAGCGTTTGGCATCAGGTTCAAAAATAAAATAATCTAAACCCTTTGAAACATCGCGTGTGAGAAACAAATATTGCTTTCCGTCTTGCATTTTCGAGAAATCGTAGGCTTCTCTGATAACTTTTGCGAGGCTGTCGGCAATTTTGGTAGAAATGCCGTGTTCGTTCAACAGGCGTTCAAAAATTTGGTCGGGCTTGATTTTGCCTTCCGAAGTCGTAAACGTATCAAGCGCAAAACCATAGCGAACGTTCGGATTCACGACGGGCAACGCGCTTAATTCTTCAAACGGTTGGCGGGCAAATTCACTCAAAACGGAATCATTTTTGCCAGAACCCGTCATCAAAATACTGCCCAATACCAAAGCCGAAGCGCCGCCAAGCGAAACCATTTTTTGGGTTCGACTGGCATTTTTGATGTGGGTGTTTACGCGATTGCCAAATTTTGCAAATTTTGTGACCGATGTAGTGGAATGCGTTGCGAATAAACTTGCCATTTTTTGACTCGTTATATCCGCCATTTTTTTAATTTTTACAGAGAATTTCTGAAAACTTTTCATTCAATTTAAAATGTCTTTTTTGGGCTATCGTCCACTTTTTAAACACGTAAAAAAGTAGAAAATAACCAATGTTTTTTAACTTGTTGTCCTTCCTAAATTTGTTGAGTGGCGAATGCAAAACGATTCAATCTCAAAAAAATATAGATAAAAATAAAAATTGTATCAAAATAATAATTTCCACTTCAAAAATAGCCCCCCCCCAGTATCTGCGATATAAAAACATCATAGAACTAAATTTTGAGTGCGAAAATTGCCGCGAAAATAAGGTAAGAAACGTGAAGGTGACGAAAACACTAAAAAAAATGACAATCAAAACGTGTTAAGTGACAATTCTATGACATAAAAAGCCATTTTTCGCACGTTTTGTTTTAAAAAAGTTGTTTAGTTGGTCGAAAAAATGTCAACAAGTACCGAAAATTCATTCCCAAAAATGATTGGTTACGTAGCAACGTATCAAAAAAAGTGTATAAAAAAACGTTCTTTCGTTAAGAAAACAACGTCGTTTTTTTTTACAGAAAGTTGCTGAAAAGGACTTGAAAAACGAATAAAAAAAACATATTTTTTCAAATCTGATGCAAGAATAGCAATATTTTTCAAACCTGCATAACAAATATAAAAAAAAATAATTTTTTTGAGTAAACGGTAAAAAAAAATGAGTAAACGGTACGTTTTTTTAAAGTATAAGAATAAAATAATATCTGTAATTCAAATAATTACAATGAGTTGAAATGTATTTCTACATTTTTGAAACATTAAAAAAAGTCGTAAGATTGTAGGAGAAAATGAGGAGACAACCAACAAGGCGAAGTTGTAAATAGTAGTGGATAACAATTGTAAAAAAACAAAAATATGCGCAAATAATTTGTTGTGAAAAGTCGAAACGCTTTCCGAAAAAAATGTAGTGAAAATAGCTAAAAATGTGAAAGAAAATGTGAAAGAAAAATTACGAGTTTTTAACAAAAAAAAATAATTAGTAAAAAAAATACGATAAATTTGAAATGCTTTACTGTTGATGAAAAACCTGACTTTACGCTTCGTTTTCAAAAAAAAATCTTAGAAATAGGAGAACAAAATGCTGTTAAAAACTCGTAACTTTCTTGGAAAATCTTAAAAAATCTAAAAAAAAATCGGTTCTTGAAATGGCTCTTTTTAGTGAAGTTTTTAATACTTCGTTTTTAAATATATCAAAATTAGTATAGAGTTTTGTTCTGGTTTAAAAAGCAGTTGGGCGGCAGTTGCAGCATATTTTTTTCGCTGAGCGAGTTCGATAGTACAAAAAACGACAATTTCATTTCACAATTCATCGTCACATTTGTCGCTTTTTTTGTTGAAAAAAACCTTCACAAAGCGAATTTGCTTTGGGGAAATTTGGATTCAACACCTCGAACCATTTGTGCTTCCACCGCCCAATCGCAAACCAAAACCTTATTAAACCCCATCCTATGAATATAGGCTGACTTGTGGCGACTCCCGTGCGGGGAATCAGCGGTTTTTTACAGATTCGATTGCTGTTGGGCAAAATCATCAAAGAACGTTGGATTAAGTGGGCGGGCTTTGCGAGCCTTTTGTTATAGCGTTTTAGACCAGTAGTGCTTGTCCTGCGTGCTATTTTCCACCTAAAAAAAATGTTAGTTTTTTAAAATTTTGATACAATTAAAATAACAATTTCTTTTATTGTAATTTTGTTTTATACCCTAATTATGTCACAAAGTTGAGTGGAAATACTGAACTCACCAAACTTTTCAAGTAATATTTCTGTTAACGATTCCTAAAACAATGTTAACATTTAATTTGTCGCACAATAAGCCAAAAAATCAAAATTTTATCTTGTTTCGACTGATTTTTTGAATGCGAACCAAATTTTATTTTCATTATCTTTTTTTTTAAGAAATCATGTAAAATAAAATTGATGCTTTTTTGACGCACTTTTTCCCGCCTGTCACATTCAAAAACGTCATTTTAAAGACTTTTGAACATCATTAACATACCCCCCAGTATCCAAGCGCATTTCCCATTGCATTTTAAAAAAATAGCATAGAAAAAAGCCGTGTTGCATCGCAACACG
>JBJOPA010000230.1:0-5620 GCA_046051005.1 Bacteroidota bacterium | reverse complement strand
CCCCAGTATTTTCCCCCCTCAATCCCCCCGAAGGGAGGAGGAAAAAGGTTTTTAAGGGACAAATTTAGTTTTTTTTTGAAAAAAAAGCATCAATAAGAAATTGAATATTTTATAACGCTTTTATTTCCCCAACAATCGCATTACTTTTCGGACTTCGCGGGCATCGGTTTCGTAGCAATTCTTTTCCTTAAAAAACTGTTTGGCAGAAAGATGGACTTCCGAAACCGACGATTTTTCAATCAAATCTACTACATTTTCAGACGTTACGCCGCCGCCTGCGAGGATTTTGATGCGGTTTTGGCTTTGTTCTACCATTTTTTTCAAGGTCGTTGCGCCTTCGAGGGCGGTGGGCGCAGTGCCGCTTGTCAACACGCGGTCATAACCGATTTTGAGGAGTTGGTCGAGGGTTTTTTCATGGTTTTTCAATCGGTCAAAGGCGCGATGACAAACCGTTTGCATGGGTTGCGCGCCGTCGAAAAGGGTTTGCATGCGCGGCACGTCGAGTTCGCCGTTGGGGGTCAACATGCCGACCACGATTGCGTCCATTCCCAAGTCTCGGCAAACCAAAATATCTTGTTTGATGAGTTCAAATTCATCGTCGCTATGCACAAAATCTCCCCCACGCGGGCGTACCAACACGCAAATTTCGATAGACAACGCCTTGCGAACTGCCTTCAAAACGGCATAACTCGGCGTGATGCCGCCCAATTCGAGTGCCGAACAAAGTTCGATTCTTTCCGCGCCTTCGTCTTGCGCAATTTTGGCGGAAGTCAACGATTGCGCGCATATTTCGACGATGATATTTTTCATCAAAAAACTTTTTTTTCTTCAAAAAACATGAAAAAATAGGTTGGATACTGGGGGGGGCATTTTTTTTATAAAATTATTAAAATAAAAATTTATAAAAAATATATTTATCCCAACATGACTTCCAAAATTTGTCGGGCGGCTTTTGGAATCACGGTTCCGGGTCCAAAAATGCCCGCAACGCCCATTTCGTAGAGCGTTTCGTAGTCTTGCGCGGGAATCACGCCGCCGACGACGACCATAATATCGGGTCTGCCCAACGCGGCAAGCGCGGCGATGGTTTGCGGAACCAACGTTTTGTGACCCGCCGCCAACGACGAAATGCCCAAAATATGGACATCATTTTCGGCAGCTTGTTGGGCAGCTTCTTCGGGCGTTTGGAAAAGCGGACCCATGTCCACGTCAAATCCCAAGTCGGCGAAACTGGTCGCAATAACTTTCGCGCCCCTGTCGTGTCCATCTTGCCCCAATTTGGCAATCATAATGCGCGGTCGTCTGCCCGCCGTTTTTGCAAAATCATCGGCAAGTTGTTGGGCAGCTTTAAAATCTTGATTCATCTTAAATTCGTTGCTATAAACGCCCGAAACGGTGCGATTGGTGGCGACATAACGCCCAAAAACCAACTCCATCGCCGTCGAAATTTCGCCCAACGTGGCGCGTTTTTCAGCGCAATCAATGGCGGCAGCGAGTAGATTTCCGTTGCCCGTTTGGGCTATTTTTGTTAAATTTTCTAATGATTTTTCTACTGCTGCTTGACTTCTGCTGGTTTTGATGCGATTTAAACGCTCGATTTGCGAAAGTCGGACGGCAACATTGTCCACGTCTAAAATATCAATTTCCATTTCTTCGTCGGGTCTAAAAATATTTACGCCAACGATAAAATCTTTTCCCGAATCAATGCGGGCTTGCTTTCGGGCAGCCGCTTCTTCGATGCGCAATTTTGGCAATCCTTCTTCGATGGCTTTTGCCATGCCCCCCAGTGCTTCCACTTCTTCGATGCGTTTCCAAGCCGATTCGGTGAGTTGTTGGGTCAAATATTCGACATAATACGAGCCGCCCCACGCATCGCAAGATTTTGTAATATCGCTTTCTTTTTGAATAAAAATTTGCGTATCGCGGGCAATTTTCGCCGAAAAATCGGTGGGCAATGCAATGGCTTCGTCGAGTGCGTTGGTGTGCAAACTTTGCGTGCCGCCAAGCGTTGCCGCCATTGCCTCGATGCACGTCCGCGCAATGTTGTTGAAAGGGTCTTGTTCGGTCAAACTCCAACCTGATGTTTGGCAATGCGTGCGCAATGCCATTGATTTTTCTGATTTTGGATTAAATGTTTTTATCATGCGCGCCCACAAAATTCGAGCGGCGCGCATTTTCGCAATTTCCATAAAATGGTTCATGCCAATTGCCCAAAAGAAAGACAATCGCGGTGCAAACGCATCAATGTCCAAGCCTGCGGCGATGCCTGCGCGGACATATTCGAGTCCGTCGGCAAGCGTGTAGGCGAGTTCGAGGTCTGCCGTCGCGCCCGCTTCCTGCATGTGGTAGCCCGAAATGGAAATAGAATTAAATTTGGGCATTTGCTTTGCTGTAAAGTCAAAAATATCGGCAATGATGCGCATCGAAGGTTTTGGCGGATAAATGTAGGTATTTCTCACCATAAATTCTTTCAAAATATCATTCTGAATCGTGCCGCTCAATTGGTCGAGTGACACGCCTTGCTCTTTGGCGGCGACGATATAAAACGCCATAATCGGAATCACCGCGCCGTTCATGGTCATCGAAACCGACATTTGGTCGAGCGGAATTTGGTCGAACAAAATTTTCATATCTTCGACCGAGTCAATGGCAACGCCTGCCTTTCCGACATCGCCTTGCACGCGGGCGTGGTCACTGTCGTAGCCGCGATGGGTCGCCAAATCAAACGCAACGGACAAGCCTTTTTGCCCCGCTTCGAGGTTGCGCCGATAAAAAGCATTAGACGCTTCGGCGGTCGAAAAACCTGCATATTGACGAATCGTCCAAGCCTGCGACGCATACATCGAACTGTACGGACCGCGCAAAAATGGCGCAATCCCTGCCACCATGCCGCGCAATGCCCCCCCCCCAGTATCGGCGGCGGCGGACGGCGAAAAATGACTTGGAACTTCTATTTTTTCAGGAGTTTGCCAGTTTTGAGGCGTTTCAACGGCATTTTTTGTAGCAAAAATAGTTCTATCGAGCGATATTTCTTTAAAATTTGGTTTCATTAAAAATGTTTTTAGATTATTCTGAAGAAAAAATTATTCTTCTACGAAATCGTCATCGTCTTTCGCTCTGATGCTTTCGCGCCATTTTTTATACCATTTATATTCGTCCAACGCCAGCAAAAAATAGAGCGCAACGGCACATATTACCGCAATCGTATATAAATGATAACCCACCGCCACGCCGACTGCCGCCGTTGCCCAAATGGTTGCCGCCGTCGTCAATCCAACGGCGCGATGGTGTTGCGTGTCTTTAAAAATGAGTCCCGCGCCCAAAAAACCTACGCCCGTGATGACGTTCGAGACCATGCGCGACGCACCTTGCACGTCCATCAAGTTGTTGCCGACAATCGTAAACATCGCCGCACCCATGCAAACAGCCGCGTACGTGCGAATGCCCGCGCCAATGCGATGCCGCTCGCGCTCAAAACCGATGAAACCGCCCAGCAAAAAAGCACTCAAAACCTGCAACGCAATCTGAAATTGATGCGAAAAATCCATTTTAAGAATTATTTTTTAAAATCTAATATATTTAAATGATGCGTACAAAAACTGTAATCGTCTGCCACATTAGATGCAACGATAATAAGTTTGGACGCGCCGAAACGCGAAATCAACTCCTGATACCAAGCAAAACCCTGCGAATCGAGGTTTGTGGTGGGTTCGTCGAGCAACACAATGGGCTGTTGCGTAGCCAATGCCAACAACAATTTGACGCGCTGTTTCATGCCCGATGAGAAAAACTTGACCGATTTTTGCGCCGCCGACGGACCAAAATTGAGCAACGACAACGCGGATTTTGTAGAAAAACCATCTACAAATGGCTTAAATTGTTGATGAAAATCAAGCAATTCGACCAACGAAAACTCTTCAACCAATTCGATGTAAGGCGCGGCAAAGTTCACATTTGCAAACACATCATCGGCGTGGGCGGCATTGCGTTGCCCGTCCGTGAACGTCGCACGACCCACCGACGGCGTGAGATGACCGCTCAAAATGCGCATCAATGTGGATTTTCCTGCGCCATTTGGACCCGTAATCGCATATTTTTCGCCCGCCAAAAAAGTTTTATTCACATTCTGAAAAATCCATTCGTAACGAAAACGCTTGCCAACGGATTCTAATTCGATGTTCATATTTTTAAGTTTTTTCTATTCAAACTATTCAAATTCAATCAAAACTTGCCCTTTTTCAACGGCTTGTCCTTTTTCGACGACGATATTTTTGACAATGCCTTCGCCCGTTGCTTTCAACACGTTTTCCATTTTCATTGCCTCTAAAATCGCAATTTTATCTCCTTTTTCTACATTTTGACCGACGGAAACCGAAATCTCAAGCACCAAACCCGGCATTGGGGCTTTTATTTCGTTGAGTTTTTGCGTTTTGGCTTTGTCCAAACCCATTTTTGTAATCAATTGGTCGTAGCGGTCGCCCACGTGTACGCGAAGCGGATTGCCGTTGATAGAAAAAACAAATATTTTTTCAGCATAATTTGATTCCAACAATTCGGCTTGATAGGCTTTGTTATTTTTCAAGATGTGAAAAACGCCATTTCCGACTGCCACCACGTCTAATGCGCGGGCATCGGCAGCGGTCACTTCAAAATCGAGTTGCGCGTTGACGTTTACTTGATACGGTGTGTCCATATTTTTCAATATTTTTTTATATATTTTTTTTCAAAAAAAGCACCCCCCCAGTATAAATTGCCTAAAAATGGAGTTTTGACTTTTTTTTTATAATTTGATTTGCGATTTAAAAATAAGTGGCAAAGTTAGGAAAATATAAATAATTTGATGAAAAAATTGATAAAAAAAAGCTGCCTCTACCCGACTTGCCCGAAAATTGAAACTGTTTTTGTGAAAAGTAGTTGCTTTTGAATACGATATTTTCAGATATTATTGTTTTAAAAAATGAGAATACCGCATGTAGAAAAGTTTATTTTAGAAAAAGGGTTTGTTTTTTACGAAGTTTTAAAAAAAAAGTAATAAAATTTTGATAAAATGTTTGGTAGAATCAAAAACGGTCGTATCTTTGCATCGCTTTTGAAAAAAGGCAGTTTGAAACCGCCAAAAAGTTGGAGGGATGGGTGAGTGGCTGAAACCACCAGTTTGCTAAACTGACGTACGGGTAACTGTACCGAGGGTTCGAATCCCTCTCTCTCCGCATTTTTTTTTGGAGGTCAAATTAGTTTTATTGAAATCGCTTTTTTAAAGCAACAAGTTAGGGGCGTAGCGCAGTTGGTAGCGTACTTGGTTTGGGACCAAGGGGTCGCAGGTTCGAATCCTGTCGCCCCTACTAATTTGGAAAAATCGTTGAGTACGAAACATGGCTCAACGTTTTTTTTTAGGAATTTTTCGGGAAAATACATATCCCCCAGTATCCGAATGTTTTTTTAGTTTTTTTTTGATAAAAAATCTGAAAAAGATTTGGAGAAACGGAAAATGGTTGTATCTTTGCGCCGTATTTGGAAAAACAAGGCTTTGTAGCTCAACTGGATAGAGCATCTGACTACGAATCAGAAGGTTTGAGGTTCGAATCCCCACAAGGTCACTATTAATTTTTATCTTTAAATT
>JBJOPA010000229.1:0-11423 GCA_046051005.1 Bacteroidota bacterium | reverse complement strand
GGATGTCAAACTTTTCAGTTCCTGACAGCCCCAAAGATACGGCGTTCTCCCCATTTTTAAATTGTAGCGCCATCACACCCATTCCGACAAGGTTGGCACGGTGGATTCGCTCATAACTTTCTGCAATTACCGCCTTCACCCCGAGAAGGAAGGTCCCTTTTGCCGCCCAGTCTCTCGAAGAACCAGAACCGTACTCTTTTCCTGCCAAGATAATGGTCGGAATATTTGCTTTTTTGTACTGCGCCGACGCTTCATAGACCGTTGTTGCTTCGCCAGAGGGGATAAATGTTGTAAATCCGCCCTCTTTTTCTGCAATGGCGTTCTTAATTCTGACGTTTGCGAAGGTTCCACGAATCATTACTTCATCATGTCCGCGTCTGGAGCCGTAAGAATTAAAATCTTTGGCGGCAACTCCGCGTTCCGTCAAGAACTTTCCAGCAGGCGTTGCCTCTTTGAACGAGCCTGCGGGTGAAATGTGGTCAGTTGTAATCATATCTCCGAGAACCAAGAGTGCATGTGCGCTTTTGATGTCGGTCAATTCCGCGCCTTCGGTCTTCAATCCTTGAAAGAACGGTGCTTCTTTGATATATGTCGAAGTGGCTTCCCAATCATAAAGCTCACCTTTCGGTGCTTGAAGTGCTTGCCACGCCGAATCACCATCAAAAATAGTTCCGTACTCGCGTAAAAAATCTTCTGTCGTCACCACTTTTTTCACCGACGCTTTGATTTCTTCGGTTGTGGGCCAAATATCTTTCAAATAGACTGGGTTGTCATTGGGGTCGAAGCCCACAGGTTCGTTGTTGAGGTCAATATCCACCCGTCCTGCAATCGCAAACGCGACGACAAGCATCGGCGACATCAAGAAATTCATCTTGACTTGGTTGTGAACCCGCGCTTCAAAGTTTCTATTGCCCGACAACACAGAAGCGACCACCAATTCACCGCCGTCAATGGCATTGGCAATGGTTTCTTTGAGCGGTCCCGAGTTTCCGATGCACGTTGTACAGCCGTAACCCACCACATGGAAGCGCAATGCCTCCAAATATTTCAAAACATCAGCTCTTTCCAAGTAATCTGTCACCACTCTCGAACCGGGAGCGAGCGAAGTTTTCACCCAAGGCTTCACATTTAATCCTCTTTCGACCGCTTTTTTTGCGACAAGCCCCGCGCCCACCATTACATCGGGGTTCGAGGTGTTGGTGCAGGAGGTAATTGCGGCAATTACGACGGACGCATCGTTAAGCAGGTAGTCTCCGTTTGGAGATTCGACGTTCATTGCTCTGACGTTGCCGTTTAATTGTCCGATTTTGCGGTCTTTTTCTGCGATATACTTGCGATTGTACGAAGTTTCGAGCAATTCCGAGACGGTTGGCTTCAAAGAACGCAACAAAACCTTGTCTTGTGGACGTTTTGGACCCGAAACTGTCGGCTCAATCGTTGCTAAATCTAATTCCAAGACATGAGAATATTGGATTTGCGCTGCTTCATCACGCCAAAATAGGTTCTTTTTTGCGTAAGATTCGACCAATTTGCATTGTTCTTTGGTTCTTCCTGATTTTTTTAGGTACGCAATGGTCTGGTCGTCGAATGGAAAATAAGTTGCGGTGCAACCAAATTCAGGAGACATGTTTGAAATTGTTGCGCGGTCGGTGGTCGCCAAGTTATCGAGACCTGGACCAAAGACTTCTACGAACTTATTTACGACACCGAACTTGCGTAAAAGCGCGGTGATGGTCAAAACTAAATCAGTTGCGGTGATTCCCGTCGGAAGTTTGCCGCTAATTTTCAATCCGATGACCTGCGGCAACAAAAAGAAGGAGGGCTGACCCAAAAGTGCAGCTTCTGCCTCGATGCCGCCGACTCCCCAACCCAAAACGCCGATGCCATTTACCATCGGTGTATGTGAGTCCGTGCCAACTAACGTATCGGGAAACACCAATCCATCACGTGCAATGACTGCTTTCGATAAATATTCAAGATTTACTTGGTGACAAATCCCCATTCCCGGTGGTACAACAGAGAAGTTTCGGAACGCTTTCTGCGCCCATTTGAGCAATCTATATCGTTCTGCGTTCCTTTCATACTCGACATCTACGTTTTGTTGATAAGCGTCGGTCGTTCCGAAGTAATCAATCATCACGGAATGGTCAATGACGAGGTCAACTGGGACGTGAGGGTTGATATTTTGTGGATTTCCACCCTGTCTTGCGTATTCTGCGCGTATGGAAGCCATATCTACGACCGCCGCAACGCCGGTAAAGTCCTGCATAAGTACGCGGGCGGGCATATATGGCACTTCTTTCTCCTCTGGCGCGGGAGTCCAGTTCAAAAGTGTTTCGATATGGTCGTCTGTTGTGGTGAATCCGTCGTAATTACGGATAGCGTTTTCCAACAAAACTCTGATGGAGTAGGGAAGTCGGCTGATTTTGCCACCTGTTTTTTTATCTAATGCGGTCAAATCAAAATATTCATAGCCATTGCCTTCAAATTTGATTTTCTTTCTTACTTGAAATTTACTTTTTGTCATAAATTGCGCGTTAAATTTTTTAATATACAATACTATTTTTTATTAATTATGGACAAACTTTTGTTGGGAATGTTCTCCAACGGTTATTTTCGCTTCGTTATACTGGGGGGTAGGTATTTAGTTGCTTTTTAGGGCATCTTTTTCAATTTTTTTAGCTTCGTCCCAAAGGGTTTCCATTTCGTGGAGTTTAGTTTCTGCCCAAGTTTTGTTTAGATTTTGTTCAACAAATTCAAATCTTCGTTTAAACTTTTGATTTGTTCTTTCGAGCGCGGTTTCTGGGTCAATCTTCATCAATCGAGCCGCATTGATGAGGGAAAAAAGTAGGTCGCCGAACTCATCTTCTTGGTCATTTGGGTTGGTTGTTGCTTGAAATTCTTCGATTTCTTCTCTGACTTTTTCCCATGCCCCTTCGGGATTGTCCCAATCAAAGCCAACTTTTGCAGCTTTCTCTTGCATTCTGAACGCTTTCACCATGGCGGGCAGTCCTTTTGGTACACCGCCGAGTACGGAAGGTTTGATTTCTCCGTTTTTAGCTTTTTCGGCGAGTTTTAGGAGTTCCCAATTTCTTTTTACTTCTTCTTCGTCTTTTACTTTTACGGTTCCGTATATGTGTGGGTGTCTCGAAATTAGTTTTTCACAGAGCGAATTTAGTGAATCTGCGATGTCAAACGCGCCTTGTTCGTCCGCAATTCGTGCGTAGAAGACCATGTGTAGCATTACGTCACCGACTTCTTCTGACAATCCTTTCAAATCATTTTGGAGGATGGCATCGCCGAGTTCGTAGGTTTCCTCGATGGTGAGATGTCGGAGCGATTCGATGGTTTGTTTCTTGTCCCACGGGCATTGCTCGCGCAACTCGTCCATGATGTTGAGGAGTCGAGCAAAGGCATTGGTTTTTTCAATTATCGAATTATTCGGCATAACAATAGTCGTGATTTTTTCTTTTAGATTAGGTTTCTAAAAGCGGTGCAAAATTACATTTTTTTATGAATCTTGAAACAAAAAACATAAAAAAAAGGTTTGGATACTGGGGGGGTATCTCAAATTAAAAAAAATGCCTACTTTTGCGTCGTTTTTATAAAAAAACAAAAAGTAATTATCATAATTTAATTATCAAAAAAAATATTATGTCAAAGTTTAGAGCGGGCGTTTTGCATGGTCAAGAAGTGACTGACCTTTTTGCTTACGCCAACGAAAACAATTTTGCGTTGCCTGCGGTCAACGTTACGTCATCTTCGACCATCAACGCGGTGATGGAAGCGGCAAAGTCGGTCAATTCTCCTGTCGTTATCCAACTTTCCAACGGTGGCGCGGCGTTCATGGCGGGTCAAGGCTTGTCGAATGCCAACCAACGGGCGGCGATTTTGGGCGGCGTTGCGGGCGCGACGCACGTTCACGCATTGGCAAAAGCGTATGGCGTAACGGTCATTTTGCATACCGACCATTGCGCTAAAAAATTGTTGCCTTGGGTGGACGGATTGCTTGACGCAAGCGAATCGTTTTACAAATCGCAAGGAATGCCGCTTTATTCGTCGCACATGCTCGACCTTTCGGAAGAACCAATTGAAGAAAATATCGAAATTTGCGCCACTTATTTCAAAAGAATGGCGAAAATGGGCATGACCCTCGAAATCGAACTCGGTGTAACGGGTGGTGAAGAAGATGGCGTGGACAATTCGGACGTAGATTCAGCAAAACTTTACACGCAACCTTCTGAAGTGGCGTATGCCTATGAACATTTGGCGGCTATTTCGCCTAATTTCACCATTGCGGCAGCTTTTGGAAACGTTCACGGCGTTTACAAACCCGGAAATGTGAAGTTGCAACCCATTATTTTGAAAAATTCGCAAGCCTATTTGAGAGAAAAATTAGGTTTGACGGCGCAATATCCTATCAATTTTGTGTTTCATGGCGGTTCGGGTTCTTCGCGTGAAGAAATCCGTGAAGCAATCGAATACGGAGCCATCAAAATGAACATTGACACCGATTTGCAATGGGCATATTGGGACGGTGTTCGCGCCTATGAAGCGGCGAAAAAAGGTTATTTACAAGGTCAAATTGGCAATCCAGAAGGCGATGACAAGCCGAATAAAAACGTTTATGACCCACGTAAATGGGTGCGTGCGGCTGAAAAAACATTTGCCGACCGCCTCAAAGTTGCGTTTGAAGATTTGAATTGCATCAACAGAAATGCATAATTCATAAATGATGTTGAAAAAAAAAAGCAGCGATAGAAAATCTATCGCTGCTTTTTTTTTCAAATTATATTTGGAAAATTTATTCTTTCGGTTTTTCTTCTTTCTTTTTGAAGGGGTCGAATTTGTCTAATTTTCCTTTCAATTTGTCGGTTTGTTCTTTTATTTTATCGCTTCCGCCGACTTTGTCAATGGCTCCTTCGACGCGCTTTTTGGTTTCTTCGCCGAGTTTTTCGCCTGCGCGTTTTTTGGCTTCTTCGATGGCTTTTTCTTTCAACTTGTCGGCTTCGCGTTGCGCTACGCGGGTGAGGCTGTCGGCGGCGCGGTCGGCTTCGGTTTTGGCGCGGTCTTTCATCTTGTCGAGTTCTTGATTGGCGCGGGTGCGAATGCTGTCTTCTGCCTTTTGAATGGCTGCGTTGACCACATCTTTACCCGTTTCTTGAATCGTTTTGCCTTCTCCGCCCAATATTTTCATCGAAATTTTTGGCGCATTCATGCCGCCTGTGATGCTGAATTGAACATTCAAAAATTCAGAATTATTGATGTTTACGCCAAATTTACTTGCCTCTTTCAACAACCCATCGAAGGCACTTCCGACGGCAGCTCCTGCGGCGTTTTGTTGCAAATATTTTCGAGGCAAACGCGCTTTGACGAGATAATTCATTTCATTGGTAAAACTATGTGAACCGCTGATTTTGAGCAATACGTCTTTCACTTTTTTGTCAAATTCTTGTACTTGAAAATGCCCGTCTTTCACTTCAAAAAAGTTTTTGGTATCGCGCAAATCCAATCCACTTTTCAATTCGGGCATATTTAGGCGTTCGGCAAGTCCTTCCAATGGTTTGAAACCTGCCAACGCGCCTTGCAACGTCTGAAAAATGCCCGCCGCATTGAGCGTATTGAGGTTTGGACTCAAATCTTTTCCCATTTCTCCCGAAAAAGACATGGTTGTATTGAATTTTCCTTTGATGTATTCGCCCACAGGCGCAATTTTCTGAAACGAATTAAAGGTTTTAAACGTTTGTTGAAAATCTACATTTTTGAAATCGAAAGATAAATTATATTGCGGTTTGCTAATATCTTTTGCATTGTAACCGCCTTTGATGTTGATGATTCCGTCAAAAGCGTTTGCGGTAGCGTTGTCAATGCGAGCTTCTTCGTTGGCAACAACGATTTTTCCTGTCACATTACGCATATCCATATTTGTATAAAGCACGCGACCCATTTTTCCGTTCAATGTTACATCAACATTTTTAGGAATTTGAAACGGTTCGGTTGCAACGGCGGGTGCGGCAGCCCCCCCCCCAGTATTTTGCGGCGGCGCGGCGGTCATAAACTGATTTAAATCGAAAAACGTGGAAGCAATGTTCAAATTGCCGCCCAAGATGCGATTGTCGAACAACCAATCAAAAACGCCTGTCAAAATGCCATTTCCGCCAATGTCCGAATTGCCGATGTTGGTTTTAAAGTTTGAAATCGTGAATTTATTGGGCGTAAAATTGCCCGCCGCCGCGATATTCGAGACGTTATAATTGCCATAAACAATTTGATTTGCCTTTGCATTGACCGTAAAATTGAATCTATCAAACGGTTTTGCGGCAGCAACCGCCGCAGGCGACGCATTGGTGAGCGGTTTTGCCCCCCCCCCAGTATTGGCGGCTTTTTTTTCGGGTTCGAGCCATTCGTTGGCATCAATGAAGTTAGAATTGAGCGTAACGCTGCCCGTCAAGGTGCGGTCTGGTTTGAAATATGCCAAAATATTATCAACCGTTCCGCTTGCCGTGATGTCTGATTTACCCAATTTTGCTTGAAAATTTCCTACATTTACGTTGTTCGGCGTAAAATTCATGGTCATATTTTGGATATTCACCACAGGTTTTCCTTTGGGTTGCATGGTCATATTTTGGATTTGCAAACCGCCATTCATGTTGACTTGGTCGTATGCTTTTTTGTCCACCGCCGACATTTTGGCTTTCACGGCGAGGTTGGCGGTAATCAAACCGTTCAAATTTTGGATACTTTCAAGCGGAAGGGCTTGCGAAAGTTCGGCGAGATTCAACACGCCGTTCACTTTGGTGTCCACATCGGGGTCGGAAAGTGGCGTGCGCAAGGAGAAAAAACCTTCCAACGGATTGCTGCCCACTTTGAGTTTGAAGGCAGGAATGTCCAATTTCATTTCATCAAAATTGCTGGACGGCGAATTGAGATTAATTTTTGCCGTAATATCTGAAACGCCGAGTGGCAATTTTGGATATTGAACCGCCGCGCCCGCAAGGTCGAGATTGAACAAAATGGAAGGCATTTTGGCTTGTAAACCATTGTAAATTCCTTTTACGGCGGCATTGAAACTAAATTTTCCGTTTGCTTTCACGTCCGAATATTGGCTCGTGTACGCGCCTGGAACGATGGACAACAGGTTTTTAAAATCGTTGAGTGGCGCGTCAAATTTTAAGTCCATCGCAATATCGCCATTGGGTGGCATTTGCATAAAACCATCGGCGTGAACTTGCATTTCATTGACAATCAACTTATTATTTTTGAAAGAAAATTTCATATCTTTCAAATTGATATTCAAAATAGCGTCTAAATCCGTTTTTGCATTCGACAACGAATATAAATTTCCGTAACGCATGTTCGACTTGGCGGCTTGCGTGCGCGTGACGAGGTCATAGACATCGGCGGTCATTTCGCCGCTTCCTTCGTGTTGCATTTGGTCGAGTTCGAGGAAAAAATCCATGCCTTTGTCGTCATAAATTACGTGTCCATCGTGGACGCTGTAACTCGACAAATTGAGTTTAAATTCCGAAACGGGCGCGTTCGGGTCGGCGGGTTTTGTGATTTGATAATTCGCGCTGCCGTCGGGCAATGCGATGACGTGCAACGTCGGTTTTTCGAGATGCAACGAATTGAGTTTGTAGGGATTGCCGCCGCCTACGACCGACCAAAAATCGAGATTGAGGTCTAAACCATCGGTTTTTAGCAAATCCGTTCCTGCAAAAACGCCTACGCCCGACACTTTCAAGTTCTCTAAACGAACCGAAAATTTTGGAAAATGTCGAAACAATGACAAACTTACGTCCGAAAATTCAATTTTCGCATTCAAGTTTTTATTGATTTCTTTTTTTACTTTTTCAACGATTTTATCTTTGAAAATATAGGGAATCGAAATGCCCGCCGTGACCAAAACGCCCAACGAAATGCCGCCGATTTTCAAAACGCGCTTCCACAAGGGCGCACGTTTTGGGGTCGCAATGGCGTTGAAAGCGGTGGTTTCGGGTGTGTCATTTGGTTGCGGGTCAAGGTTTTCAAAATTATTTTCCATGTTGCTGAAAAAATTATTAAAAGTTAATTGATTTTTTTGAAAAAAGGCTACCCCCCAGTATAGAGGCAATATTTAGATGAAATTTGGTTCAAATTTTCATATTTTATCACAAATTTTCACATTTTTTTAACAAATCAAGTCGTTTTCTTTTTGGGAAAACGGGTTTTCAATTCCGCAAAAAAGTTTTGAATGCTTTTAATGGGTTGAAAATTATTTAATTTATAGTCGTTAATAGCGCGATACGTCAGCACGATGCCGACGGGCAACAAGACCAAACAAGGCGACCAAGCCGCCAACGTTCCCGTCAGCGTCAACGAATCTTTCAAGGCATTACGAAAAAATATGACGGAAATAATATAAACAATAAAAAATATAATTGCCACTAAAATTGGATAACCAAAACCACCTTTTTGAATGATGGCACCCATCGGCGCACCAATGAAGAGGAAAAAGAGACATACAAAAGCATTTGCATATTTGAGATGCAATTCGTAATGAAAATTTTCTCTCGTGCGATTCATGCGGCGTGCGTCGTCGCTTGCATTTTTGGCGGCGTTGGCGATTGCGTCGGCAGCCGTTTGCGCTTTTCCGAGCAACAATCGGTAGCCGTCGGGCGTGGTGTCGCGTTGCAAATCGTAAAAATGCTTCGGATACTTGCGCGTGGGCTTCACGTTGATGAAATTGGGCTTGGATACTGGGGGGGGGGCAATTTGCGGATTTCGCCGCATCGAATCCTGCACATTGGGCGCGTAAGGCGACGTTTGCGGGACTATTTTTTGGGTTGTATCGGTTTTTTGTTGTTGCAATTCCCGCTCGTTGATGGGTTTTAATTCGTTATATTTTCCCATCGTTTCGCGTCGCAAATCATTGAAACGATTGTTGATTTGTCGTTTTATGGAATCCATTCCTTTCAACAAACCGCGTGTATCTTGCATTTTTTGATGACTTTTAAAAGGGTCTTCGCCCGTAGAACCGCGCTCGAATTGCGTCAAATCGAAAGCGCGTTGCCACGACTTGAATTTGAGCCGAACGAACGGGAAAACGCCCCCTTTTGCCGCGCCATTTTCCATGTATTGCGTGCCGTCATTGAGTTTCATGACGATAAATTGTTTGTCGGGCGTGGTAAACATTTCGCCATCTTTGGCAGTTGTTTGGTTGATTTGATTGATGTTTCCGCCTTTATTGGCATAAATCATGACATTTTCCAAGTGTCTTCCGTCGGCAGATTTTTTAGCAACGCGCATCGTGTAGTCGCTAAATTCGTCGTTAAAAACGCCTGCTTCGATAGAAATAGAAGGTTTGGCGCGTCGAATGTCGTAGAATCGAGAATAAAATTTGAGGTTCGCCCAAGGAATCAGAATTTCGGCGCAATAAACGGAAAACAAAACCACCAAACTGACCGAAAACGCCATCGGTCGCATCACGCGCAAGAGCGAAACGCCTGCCGATTTCATGGAACTGAGTTCGTATTGTTCTGCCATATTTCCCATCACCATGACGGAGGCAATCAGCACGCCGAGCGGCAACGCCATCGGCACGAAGGTCATCGAAAGATAGAAAATGAGTTCTACGATTTCAAAAATTCCCAAGCCTTTGCCCATGATTTCGTCAATATAAACCCATAAAAACTGCATCACCAATACAAAAAGGGCAATCCCAAACGACACCAAAAACGGCGGAATGAAAGCGCGAACCAGATATTTATCTATTTTTTTAACAAAACTCAAAGCATTAATTTTTTGAATGAGCAAAATGCAATTTAGGCGTAAAGATAGCAATTCGTAAACGATTTTTAAGGCAAAAATGTTGCTTTTCGCCAAAAAACAAACCAAACTTTGACGCGATGGGTTTATTTGAAAAAAAATAAAATGCGTTTACCGTATTTTTTATAAAAAAAAGCCTTGCGTATTTGTATAAGTCCCGAAAAGAAATTACTTGATACTATATTGCGAGTTAAAAATAAGCCATTTTTAATTATAAATACCTGTTAATCAATTATTTATAAAAAAACGCCCTCCCAGTATTTTAATAAGTAATTAGGTGTAAGGACTTAAGTGGCTTTGACTAATGTTTTAACAAAAAAAAACAGAATCATCGAATCGTTCCCAAATTAGAGACCAATTTGTCGGCGGGCAAGACCAATTGAACCGTGCGCGACGTGAAATCCGTTTGAATGGGCATCGCTGCAAATACGATATCTTCGGCAAAAGGGCTTTCTGTCCGCCCTGCTACGTCATAAAGCTGTCCATTTTCGACCCGAAGTAAATTGTTGGTGACTGCGTCGGGCTTCAAATAGTGGTAGCGTTGTGCCAAAACGACGAGCGGCGTTGGTGCATTGGACGCGACCGTTGCCTCTGAATAGAGTGGACGCGGATTGGGCAGGGTGTTCCCATTGGTTTGTGACATCACAGTCATCGCATATAAATAGCCAAATTTGTCTATGTCTATATCGGTTGAATCGCTCACCATACGACCATTATAGTCGGCGATATTGATGAAACCGATGGATTTTGTCATCAATCGCCCTGACGTGACAGGCGCGAGACTGACATGCTGCAACACCCGATTGAGTTGCAACGATACGCTTTCGCCCGTTTCCGAAACGGTAACTTGTTGGGCAAAGCAGTGGCAAGCCGCTATCATAGCAGCTGCAAATATAATCATTCTTTTCATATTATTGAAAAATTATGTTATAAGAAAAAATATATTTTAATCTTGTTGGTATTTTAAGTCAAAGATACCTTCTGTAATTCTTAATGTATCTGCGCACTGTGTGGTTCTTGCGCAAATATTAAATTCAAACGAACCTCTTACAATATGACTTACCTTGTCTATGTGCGTTAATTTAATTAAATTAACTTGCTCATTTCGCTTCATATCATAATTGCCGCCACAACGAGTTTGAGACATTAAAATTGATAATACAGAATAATTTTTCGTTATTTTTGTAGTATCATTAAAAGGAAAAAATAAATCTAAACTTTCCCCATTAGTCGCATTTGTCGCTATAATCTGCATGACTGCGGTGTCATTTAACTTAAAAACAGAGACATCAAGGTCATTTCTGCTGAACGACCCCTCGTGTTCTTTGTATTTTGCCTCCCACGGCACGCCGTTTATTTTGCAACTAAACTTGTAGGCATAGCCGCCTGGGAGTTCTTCTTTGCAGCAGCCCCCCCCCAGTATCAGCAGCCCCAAGAGCAATAAAAAATTTGTTTTTTTCATTTTTTAAATTTTTAATTTGGTGAATAAAATAATTTTGTTTCTCTCAAAAGAGTCAAATAAAGACCGTCGCCTTCGACGATACAATGGGTTGAAATAGGCATATTTTTTCATAGAAAAATTATGGGTTTGGTGAAGAAATAAAGCCCCCGACCCC
>JBJOPA010000228.1:0-3538 GCA_046051005.1 Bacteroidota bacterium | reverse complement strand
AGCATTTCCTACCAAAGATTGAGCGTAAAGTTTTGCTTCGCCAGCGATATCTGAACCCGCTACTGCATTTTGACACAATCCAACGGCTGCACTCGTTGCGCCCGTGTGTACATAGCCATTTCTATTCACCAACGCATTGCCCGTAATGGTACCGCGTTGGAAAGTGAGACCGTAGTTTACCAAATTTCCGCCTGTATTGTCAACAGAACTGGTATTTTTGAAAAAAGAACAGCTTCTAACCAAAAACGTTTTGGCATTGCGCAATGTTCCTTCATTTACAAAAGAACCTTTGTTGACTTCTACCGCTTCGTTGTTGGTGAAAGTTGCGCCCGTGCGGTTGTAAGTGTCGCCGCTTGTTTGCCAGTAACCGTTGTTGATAAGCGTTCCTTCATTAAAGAAACGGATATTGTTCAACATTTTACCGTTATTGGTAAAAGTACGAGTTACTTTATTCGTGATTTCAAAGTTATTGGTGATGGCACCCGTTGTTGTCGTTGTGAATGTTCCGTCGTTGAAAACCGTGCCACCAGAGTTGTTCTCCATGTTGCCCGAATTGGTAAACGTACCATTGTTGTTGATGCGATTGATGTTTCGCAAAGTACCCGCATTTGAAAACATGCCAGAAATGGTCAACGTTGAACCGTTTAATGCGTCCATCATACCCAAATTCTGCCAGTCGCCAGTCGTGGTAACGGTCGCATTGAAATTCATCGTTGCGCCAACTCTATTTTTGAAAATACCTTCGTTCTGAACCGTTGTACCAAAGCCCGAAGTCATGGTTCCACCCGATTCGTTGCAAAATTGAGCCGTAGCGGTCAAGTTTTTCAAATCTCCGCTATTCGTGAAGATACCGAAATTGTAGGCAAGATTGCGGTTGGTGAACGTAAAGCCGCCCGAAACTTCCGCGCCAGCTTTGTTGGTAAACGTACCCGTGTTATTGGTGTTGGTGTTGTTCAAATATTTACCCCCCCCAGTACTTGCGTCGTTGTGAAACGTGCCACTCGTGTTGACGGTGTTAAAGTTTTGAATCGTACCGCAGTTCGTAAACGTTCCGTTGTTTTCCATGATGGAACCCGCGCCGACAACAGTTGATGTAGCGAAGATTTTCACCGTACCCGCCGCCAAAATGCGGAACGTACCACCGCCTTCGATGCGCAAAGACGCATTGGCTTGGTTGTTGAACGTGCCGACGGTCAAGGTTTGGCTCGTCGAAAACGTGCCGTAGTTGTCCACCGTCGCGCCTGTGGCGTTCACGTTTGCGAAACCTGCGAAAGTGCCGTTGTTGCGCAAATTCGTAGAAATCGTGATGGGTTGGTTGTAATTGAACGTGCCGTTGTTGACAATCGTGGACGTTCCGCTTACATTCAATGCCGAAAACGAGTTGAACGTTGCGCCCGAAGCCACCGTAATCGCGCCCGACGTTGCCGTCATGCCGCCCGAAGACGCAAAAGTGCCGCTCGAAACGGTCAAATTTGCCGTCAACGCGATGCTACCAAACGCCTCCACGTTGAACGTTGTCGTCAACGGTGCATCAATCGCAACCGATGCACTGCCCGGAATCGTGGCATTGTTGCCCGCCGCAGGCAAACCGTTTGACCAGTTCGACGCAGTCCCCCAAGAACCGTTCGCCGCACCGATAAACGTCGTTTGCGCCTGAACATAAAATGCCATCAATGTCAAAATTGATGTCACAATTTGGCGAAACATGTTGCTCGAAATTTTGTAATTAAGATTCATAATTTTTACTGAAATTTTCAATAAGAATGTGGTTAAAAAATTTAAAATCAACCTTTTACAATACTAAATTTAATATTATTTATTTTTAAAAAAAATATAATTAAAAATAAAATTCAAATAAAAAAAACACAACAATAGCTCGACGAAGTAAGAACGCTTCATCGCATTTGCTTTTTTGAAAAGCACAATTATTTTTTGAAAAAAGACAAAAAAGTAATTTAAAAAACCAGAAAAAACGACTTTTTAAACGTTTTATACTGGGGGGGGGAGTGGGAGGTAATATTTTTTATGTAAAAAATTTATTTTACAGGTAATCTTGACTTTATTAAATTTAAACGTTAAACGGTTTCAAGGATTTGTATGATTTTATTCTTTAAAGTAAAATAATTCAGTGGACTATTCCAAAACAGTAAGTGGCGATTCACAAAAACAAGTACAAAATGCAAAAAATCAGGTGATTAAATCAAAAACATAAAATATCAATTCATTTTCTATAATTAAAAAAATATTTATTCACTTATTGTAAATACGATACGAATTTAACGTCACAAAAATAACGCCTCGATGTCGAATCAGGGGCATAATTGTCAAACTATTTTACCTCAAAACCCAAAATTACCGTCCCAATGTTAGGTTTTGATTTGATTAAATTTTACATACGTTTATATTTTGAATTATCTTTTAATAAATTTAATCCCCCCCCCAGTATTATTTTGTTCATGGCTGATACCTAAAAAAAATGGCGGAGGAATTGCCCGCAGCAACTTTTTTTGAGAAAAAGTGTATTTTTGCGCAAAAATTATGTCGAAAGCGGTGAATGTGAGCCGTCCTTCAAAAAAAAACCGCGCAACATGACGGATAAAGAAATTCTATATCAAAAACTATTGCATGTCGAACAACTGGCGACCGCCTCGCGCATGCGAAGGCTCTTGAAAAACCCATTTCGATACGCCAATGCGATGTGGATAAAAAATATTCGTTATCCAAAAACGAAAGTGGGAACGGTTTTGCCTGTCCACACTTTTTTCGATGCGCCGATGCAACTCGTTTTGCCCGCCGCCACCGACATCTATTTGACGGGCGGAAAAACCCACAATTCAGAAATCAGATTGGCAAAATTTTTAATCAAAAATCTACAAAAAGGCGACGTTTTTGTAGATGTGGGCGCGCATTTTGGCTATTTTTCCCTACTCGCCGCCCATTTGGTACAGCCCGAAGGAAAAGTTTGGGCGTTTGAAGCCGCACCAAAAACGTTTGAAATATTGGCAAAAAACCAAGCTAAAAACATGACGATTTTCAATAATGCCGTAGCCGATGCGCCTTCGGTGTTGACGTTTTATGAATTTCCCGTTTCGCATTCAGAATATAACTCAATTGACGTTTCTCAATTTGAAAATCAAGATTGGTTTGCCGAAAACAAACCTCAAAAAATTGAAATCCAAAGCGTTTCGCTTGATGAAATGCCCATTTCGATGCCTAAAATCATTAAAATTGACGTAGAAGGTGCAGAAATGCAAGTGCTGACAGGCGCGAAAAAGTTGTTTGAAAAATTCCCAAATTGTCAAATCGTAATGGAATATTTAGCCGACGACCGACAAAATGAAGCGCATCGAAACGCCGTAAATTTGATGGAAACCAACGATTATCAAACCCATATCATTGACCAAAATGGCGCGTTGAAACCACAAAACGACTTACAAAATTATTTGAAAACCCAGCATTTGGATTATGAAAATATCGTTTTTACAAAAAAATAAGCAAAATAACAGCTTTCTTCCTCCTTTCGGGGGGATTGAGGAGG
>JBJOPA010000227.1:0-5622 GCA_046051005.1 Bacteroidota bacterium | reverse complement strand
AATTTTTACGTCAAAATGCCATTAATTCTACCCGTCAACGGCGTGCTGCCCACCTACGATGAAACCTGTTTTATTGCCGAAAATGCCACCATTATTGGCGACGTTCAGATGGGCAAATCGTGCAGCGTTTGGTTTCAAGCGGTCGTGCGGGGCGACGTGAATTTCATCAAAATGGGCAATCAGGTCAACATTCAAGACGGTGCCATCGTGCATTGCACCTACAAAAAATGCGGCACCACGATTGGCAACAACGTCAGTATTGGGCATCGCGCCATCGTGCATGGCTGTAATATTTCTGATAATGTGTTGGTCGGAATGGGAGCCATCGTGATGGACGAAGCCATCGTTGAACCCAATGTTTTGATAGCGGCGGGCGCAGTCGTCACCGAACGAATGCACCTCGAAAGTGGCTGGATTTATGCGGGCGTGCCTGCAAAACCCATCAAAAAATTGACAGAAGCAACCTTCAAAGACCAAATTGAAAGGATTGCAAACAATTATGTGTTTTATTCAGATTGGTTTAAAAAATAAAACTTTTTCACAATGAAAATAAGAAATTTGAAAGTATTTTTGAATGTGTTGTTGATTTTCAATTTTTTTGCCGTTGCGAGTTGTCAAGTCGCTAAAAATACGACTTCGGACAGCCTCAAAACGCCCCCCCCCAGTATCCAACGCCTAAAATCGCCTTTGGAATTGCCCACCGCGCCTTCGGCTGGGTATGTGTTGCGTTATTTGTCCGAAAACGCGCTTCAAGTTTCATGGCTTTCTACCGATGCGGACATTGAGATTCGCGGTCCCATGAATGTGGGCGCAGGTTCGACCCTCCGAATGCGCCGTGATAGTGTGATTTGGATTAATGTAACAAAAATTGGTTTTGGCGTTGCGCGTGCGCAAGTGACTCCAAAAGAAGTGACGCTTATCAATTATATTCAAAATTATTATGTCCAAGAACCGCTTGCTTTCATCGAGCAAAAATTGGGTTTGCCTGCCGATTTTGGCAAATTGCAAGATATTTTGCTAGGAAATGCCGTTTTTTTGAATGGTTTGACCGATTCCACAAGTTTGACGTTTACCAAAACGGCTGACGGCGGCGCGATACTGGGGGGTAGCCCTAAAACCAATTTTCAAGCCACTTACAAGTTTAACGAACAAATGCAACTCGTGGAAATGAGTTTTGTACAACCCACGTTGCAACGCGAAGTCACGTTTTATTACGAAGATTTTAATCCGCTTCGCGACAAAACGGATAAAACTATTTTTGCATTTAAACGCCGCATTTTTGCCAAATCTGCCGAAACGGGAATCGTAGAAGTGATGTTGGAAGCCGAAAATCCGATGGAAATAGACGTGCCAAAGAAAATTAAATTTGAAATTCCGTCGAGTTATAAAAGAATGACGATAAAAGAATAAGGATTTTATGCCCATATTCTGCGCATCGAAAGCTATCTTTGCCGCGTTTTTAGGGTTTTAAAAGACTAAAAAATCAATTAATTTTAAAATATTTTTCAGCAAAAAGTTATGTCAAAAAAAATAGAAGACGTGCAGTCAATTGGTAAAAAAGCAACCCGCGATGGTTTTGGCGACGGTATTTTAGAAGCTGCCAAACGCAATCCCAAAGTTATGGCATTGACCGCCGACCTCGCAGGTTCGTTGAAACTCGACGCATTTATCGCCGAATTTCCAAGTCGTTTTGTCCAAATGGGTATTGCCGAAGCCAATATGATGGGCGTTGCCGCAGGTTTGGCAACGGCAGGAAAAATTCCGTTTACGACTACTTTTGCCAATTTTTCTACCAGTCGTGTCTATGACCAGATTAGACAATCTATTGCATATTCGGATAAAAACGTAAAAATTTGTGCCTCGCACGCAGGCGTAACGTTGGGCGAAGACGGCGCAACCCACCAAATTCTCGAAGATTTGGGCATGATGCGCATGTTGCCCAACATGACGGTCATCAATCCGTGCGACTATGCCCAAACCAAAGCCGCAACATTGGCAATCGCCGAACATCACGGACCCGTTTACCTCCGTTTCGGTCGCCCGTCGTGGGCAATGTTTACCGAAAATATGCCGTTTGAAATCGGAAAAGCCCTCCCCATTTCGGAAGGAAGCGACGTTTCGATTTTTGCAACGGGACATTTGGTTTGGAACGCCATCGAAGCCGCCAAAGAACTCAAAATGCTTGGAATTAGTTGCGAAGTTATCAATATTCACACCATTAAACCGCTCGATGCGGCAACAATTTTGGATTCTGTTTCCAAAACTCGCGCCGTTGTAACCGCCGAAGAACATCAAATCGCAGGCGGCATGGGCAGTGCCATCGTAGAATTATTGGCGCAAAAGATGCCCGTTCCTGTTGAAATGGTGGGCGTAAAAGATTCGTTTGGCGAAAGTGGCGACCCCATTCAATTGCTCAATAAATACGGTATGGGCGTTGAAAATGTCATCGAAGCCGTCAAAAAAGTATTGCAACGCAAATAAAAGTCGTTTTGGGCTACCCCCCAGTATCCAACCGCTTTTTTAGTGTTTTTCTGATAAAAAAAACTTTCAACATTAATTTTATCATTGTTTATAAAAAATATTTTAAAAATATGAAAAATAGAATTATAGGTTTTTTGATGATTGCCATGACGTTTGCTTTTGCGGCATGTCAAAAAGGTGGATACGCAGTCGAAGGTAAAATTGACGGCGGCGCAGACTTGTCTGCCGAATTGTTCGAGATGCGCGGAAAGGGCATGACGATGGGTAAAACGACGCTCGACAAAGCAGGAAATTTCAAAATAGACTTCCCAAAAGGACTTCCTGCGGGACTTTACGCCATCAAAATTGGTGCAAAACGCCTCAATTTGGTGTTAGACGGCAAAGAAAAAGGCATTAAAGTAGAGGCAAACCTCGCCAACTTGCCGCTCGATTACAAGGTGACGGGTTCGGAAGCAACGGCATATTATCAAGCGGCTTACAAAGACCTCATTAAGGTGCAACCACCTGCGGAATTGTTGCCCAAAGCGGGTGAAAAACAAACCGAACAGCAGATGCAAACCCTACAATCGTGGGTCAATAATCGCTTAACGACCATGCAGGCAACCATCGAAAAGGCTCCAACGGGCTTGTCGGCGATGTTGTTGTCGCTTCAAATTCAAGATTTTTTGCAACCGCAATACCTTGATTTTCACAAAAAAATCATCGCCCGCATAGAAGCGGAAACGCCGCAAAGCCCCTACGCTGGCGAATATAGTCAAGCATTGGCGCAACTTACGCCCAAAGTTTCGACCGCCAATATTGCGATTGGCAAACCTGCGCCAGAAATTGCATTTCCGTCTCCGAATGCCGAAACGTTGTCGTTGTCGAGCTTGAAAGGGAAAGTGGTGTTGCTTGATTTTTGGGCTTCGTGGTGTGGTCCGTGTCGGCGCGCCAATCCAGAAGTGGTGGCACTTTACAATCGTTTCCATGAAAAAGGTTTTGAGGTATTCAGCGTTTCTTTGGACGAAAATGCCGAAAAATGGAAAGCGGCTATTGAAAAAGATGGCTTGAAATGGAAATATCACGTCAGTGATTTGGGCGGTTGGAATGCCGTTCCAGCGCAAATTTATGGCGTTCAATCCATTCCACAACAATACGTGATTGACCGAAACGGCAACATCGCAGCGATGGTAAGACCAGGTGAATCGGCGGCAAAAGCAGTCGAAAAATTGATGCAATCGCTATAAAATTTCCAAAAAAATAGAGAAAATGAAGGCAAAATGGTCGGAATGGTTGGGCGGAGAGGAGACGTATTATATACGTCAATTGTTGCGTCGGCTTGCATTTTCAATGGCATTGATGATGCTTTGTCGGTTGCTCTTTTTTTTCCTCAATCGCGACCTTTTTGCCCTCCCCCCAGTATCTGCGCTTGCGGAGGCGTTTTTGGTGGGCATTCGATTCGATTTAACGACCGTTGCTTATGCAAATGTATTGTTGATTTTGAGTTTTCTTTTGCCTTTTGGTTTTCGTCGTGCGCGAGGGTGGGCGATGTTTCAGAAAGTTTTATTTTTTGTTTTTAACATCGCGATTTTGGTGACGGAAATTGGCGACGCTGCTTTTTTTCGATTTTCCAATCGCCGTTTGTTGTGGTCGGACAAAAGTTTGATTTCCAATTCGTTGGGTTTGTTTCCTAAATTATTGGCAGAGCATTGGTATTTGTTCTTCGGTTTCGGTATTTTTCTATATTTTTTTAATAAACTTTACCACAAAACGGATTTAAAATCGCCGCCGCCTGTTCGTCAACGCGCTTGGATTCAAGTTTTTCTGTTTTTTGTAGGCGTGGGTTCGACGATTATTGCCATGCGCGGCGGTACGCAATTGCGCCCCATTACGCCCGTTGTGGCGGCAAAATCGCTGTCGGACATGCGCGTGTTGCCGCTTGCCTTGAACACCTCGCATTCTTTGATGGCTTCGTCGCAAACGTCGAGCATCGAAATGCCAAATTACATGTCACAAGCCGAAGCCGAGCGCATATATCCCATTTTCCATATTTCAGAAAAAAAAGATTCGACCAAACCGATGAACGTGGTGGTCATCACGTTGGAAAGTTTTGGAAAAGAATATTCAACTTTTTTTAATTCACAATTAAAAGGTTATCAAGGCTTTATGCCTTTTTTCGATAGTTTGGCACAACAAAGTTTTTATACAGAAAACTCGTATGCAAACGGCTTGCGCTCTACGCAAGGCATTGCTTCTGTTGCCGCAGGAATGCCTTCGTTGATGGAAGAAACATATATTTTTTCGCCATTTCAAGCCAATCGTTTGGAAAGTTTTGCTGCCATCTTGAGAAAAAAAGGCTACGAAACGGGCTTTTTTCACGGCTCATTTGTGGGTTCAATGGAGTTCAACACCTTTGCGCCGTTGGTGGGTTTTGAACATTTTTATGACCGCGCCGCCTATCCAGACCAACGCGATTTTGACGGAACTTGGGGCATTTGGGACGAGCTTTTTGGCGAATTTATGGTCAAAAAATTAAATACCTATAAAAAACCTTTTGCCGCTCAATGGTTCACCCTCACGTCGCATCACCCTTACGCCGTGCCGAAATGGTTTGAAGAAAAATATCCAAAAATGGACAAATTGCAACGCAGCGTGTTGTATGCCGACCAAGCGTTGCGACGGTTTTTTGAACTCGCCAAACAGCAAGATTGGTATGAAAATACGCTTTTTGTCCTTTCTGCCGACCACATGGGACAGCATTTGACGGCTGAAACTACGCCCGTCGTCAATCCGCAATACCAAACTCGGGAGGGCATGTATCGGATTCCGATTCTGTTTTTTCACCCTGCCAACCCGAATTTAAAAGGCATTGGACGCAGTCAAATTAGTTCTCAAATAGATATGATGCCTTCTATATTGGATTATTTGAAAGTAAATGAAAATTATTTGTCATTTGGACGAAGCATTTTTTCAAAAACTGCCCCCCCCCAGTATGCGTTCCATTTTGAGGGTGGTTTGTTTCAAATAATTGATAAAAATTATATTTTATTGTTTGATGGAAAAGAAACAACCGCACTTTTTGACCTACAAAAAGACCCGTTGCAAAAAAATGACTTGAAAAACACGGATTCCGATACCCGAAACCGCATGGAAACCGTCTTG
>JBJOPA010000226.1:0-5230 GCA_046051005.1 Bacteroidota bacterium | reverse complement strand
TTTGAGTTGCGCGTCTTCTTGCAACCCTTTTAATGTGAATTTTTCATATTTATTTTGGTCTTTTGCGTCATACAATCTAATTTCTTTAAAATTAGAGACAATCACCCATTTACAAGTTTTCCCATATTTCGGTGCGTAAGAAAAAGCTTGCTCTACGGGTGAACGTTTATCTGTTTGTCGTTTTTGTTCAGTATCTAAATCCGTTTTTGAATCTTTATATTCACAACAAACGAATACTTTTTTTTCGTTTTGTTCAAACGAAAAAAAGCCAAGTACAGCATCGGACTTTGTCCCGTCTGTGTTTGTTTTTTGTTGTCCCAGAGATTTCCAAACTTTTGGATCGTTAGAAAAACCCAGTACTGTTTCAAATATATCTATATTGAATCTAACATCAAGTTGAGTTTCGTTTAGGTTGTCTAATATGCCTGAGACTTCATAATCGTACCATTTTTTTAATATTTCTTTCTTGGACTCTAATTCATCAATAGAAAGTAAATCAAAATTTTGAAGTTGCTCTTCTAAAAAGCCTTCATTGAAAAGAGGGATGTGGTTGTTTTTCATTATTAATTTTATTTTTTTAAAAAAAACTGGGCGATTTTAAATTAAAACCACCCAGTCGGATATTAACGTTTTTTTTCTTTTGAGCCAAATATACTCCAAAGAACAAACCCTAATATTCCTACAACGGCTACATTTTGAACCTGCCGACTAAAAGGTTTTCCTTTCAGTATGTGATTCACAAAATGTTCGCAATTGTAATGAAGCAAACTGTACGATGTGCCAAGCAAAGATTGTACGTATGGAACAATTAATGAGCGTTGATACTCATTACCAGTAAAAGGTGTTACTTCAATATCACGACCTTGCGCAAATTCAGACAAACTAATCTGTCTTACGCCGCTTGGTGTGTTATTTTCTGCAACAACATGTACTCCATTTATATAGCCAATATAAATTCCATAATGAGTGGTATTCCAATCTTTACTTCTTGAAAGTTGATCGCCAGTTTGAAAATTGTAAAAATTTTTCATAGAAAAAATTTAAATAATCAAAAATATTCACAACATCTCGACGTGTGAACTTCGCCGTGCCATAATTTGTAGCAAAATTAATTCCACTGTAAAAAATACTGTCATTTTTCGGTAAAAAAGATAATATGTCATGTAAAGAACTAATTATAGATGACATAAGTTTAGTTTGGACTGACATTCTGTCAGTTTCAAAAGTGTTCCAAATTTTATTTGGTAAAATAATAGTTTTTTTGTCATATTTGATTTTTGTATTATTTGAAATTCAATAACAAAAAGTTTTTATTATTAATTATTGAAAATTAATAAAAATCTGCGCTTAAAAGAAAATAATAAAAAAGTCCCGTAAGGGACGACCGTTATATTAGCGTGGCGTTTCAACGCCTCGCGGCGAATGCGACGAAAATATTAACAGAAAAAACACCCCCCCCCAGTATATCGGGCATAAAAAAGCCTCGTACACGCGCACGAGGCTTTTTTGATGGGTTTTGAAAAATTATTGTTTTACTATTTTTCGAGTGAACACACCGTTGGGCGTGGTGACAGAAATTAGGTAAATCCCATTAGCAAATGAACTTAAATCTATTTTCGTATTGATGGTTTTTACGGCTTCCATGCGCTGTTGTTCTATCGTTTGCCCGCTCAAACTATACACACGAAGCGTTGCATCAGCATTTTTTTCAAGTTCGATTTCAATATTCACCAAACCATTTGTCGGATTGGGCGAAACTTGAAAACGCGACACGGCATTGAGTTCTTCATTGTCCGTGCGGATTCTAAAATTAGGACGAATCGCTACTGCTCTCATAAAACTGGCGCGTAGAAAATTTACCGTCAAAGTATCCGCCAACTGCCAACCGCCCAACGATTCGATAGCATAAGCCATCGTTTTACCGTATTGATAACCTTGCGACGTGGACAAAACATAAGGCGCGTTGAAACCTTCGGTAATAGAAACCATAAACTCTTGATTGGCAGCAATCGTAACGGGCGTTTGCAACGAAAGCGTCAGCGTTTGCGCCGCCGAATCCGCAGGCGTGATGAAAGTTAAATTGGTTTGCCCCGCATAGACGGGTTTGCCTTGCGCATTGATGGTATAAATTTTCATGCGCGTAGTGTCGCCCGACCGATTAGGTCCGATTCTCGCTGTAACGGAAGTAACGGTAACTGGTTTGTCGAGTTGATAGCGTGCGCCCACTTCTGGTTTTTCTACAAAAACTCGCGTTGCATTGGCGCAATAACAAGTAGAATTGCTCACAATCGGTTGCGTCGAGATGAAATCTACATAATCCCTTGCCAACGTCGTATCTGTCAAAGCAACATAGCCCGACAATGTGTCGTTGCGACGAACAGGGTCGTTGGTTTGTAGCAAACTAGCGGTTATTTTATTAACGCCGGGTCGCAAAGTCACCGCAGTTGGAGCAGTGTATCGCGTAATGGCGGCAGTTGCTAAATTGTAAGGCACGCTTTGCGCATTGATGATGGAACCATTGTTGCGTATTTCATAGCGAATATTACCCGAAGCAGGCAAATTTAAGGTCGAATCGGTGATGACATTCCGCGTTTTTACGGTCATGGTCACAGGTTTTGCAAAAGCAGTCGGAATCATGGAATAACCCGAAATCGCCATTGAATCTATGGACGCATCTTGTTTCCAAGGCGGAAATATTTCATAACCCACCGTCACGCCCGACAAATCGGAGGCAAGCAAGCTCGATGTTCCAGAAGTAAATTTCCCCATGTGATGCACCATCACAGGATTGGTGTAACCCGGCAAGCGCGCCATGAACAAGGCACGACCAAATTGATTGACATTGATAATGTAATCGAAATCATCGGCGGTACATTTTTGAATGCCCGTGCGTCTTTTCGTCGCCAATGAAACTTGTATTGCCGTATAAGTCGAACCCGATGTGCCAAGCGTCGGAAATTCGGGATTTTTAGAAGTCATAAACCAAATAAACGGACCGCCTGGACTCCACGAATCGTGAAACATCGCCGTCGGTGCGCCCGCGTTGGGAAATTCTAATCCCGTAAAGATTAAAGAATCCAAAGAATTGGTAAAAGTAGAATCCATTAAACGAAATCTATATGCCAATCCACCAATCCAAAAGCCTTTGGAGACCGAATCGTAGGCAATCATCGTTTGCGTCCCCATCGAAGCAGGAACTTTGAAACGCGCCACCACTTGTCCCGTCACAATATCCATTTTGCGGACAGAATCCGTTCCGTTTACTGCCCAAATTGAAGAATTGTCTTTGACCGTCATGTGGCGCAGATATTTTGCAGTGCTGCCGTTGGTCATGTCGTTGATTTTGAAACGCCCCAAATAGTTGCCGCGCAAACTAAACCGCAACATACTATCGTTGTGCGAACTACCCGCCCAAAATTCGTTGGTAACAGGGTTATAAATCATGGCGTTGGTGTTGTTCGTTGAGTTGGTACTCAATACAGCGCGAACAGAATCGGAATGCCGAAACGCAAAACGTTGTACAAAGTTGGTGGCGTTTTCGCGTTGCGCGGTCACATTAGAAAGCATTGCAAAACAAGTGACCAATAAGGTAAAATATCTTATCATATCAATTTAATTATTTTTTGTAATAGTTAGTTAAATTTTATTTTTAAAATAGGTTAGCGAATGAGTTGAAAATAATCTTTTATGGTTGTTTGTTTTCCAACAAAATTTATATATTGAACAACATAGACATACGTTCCTTGCGGCAAATCTTCGCCGATATTTTGTTTTTGCCCGTTCCAACCTACGTTTGGCTGTTGGCTTTCAAAAATAATTTCGCCCCAACGGTTCAAAATTTTAAAAGAAAAAGACTTTAAACTGTTTAATCCAATGCCTTTTCCAATGAAAATGTCGTTCAAACCATCGTTATTGGGTGTGAAAACGTTGGGCATGTAGAAAGAAACAAAAGGTTCAACAAAAATATTTTTTGTAATCGAATCCAAACAATTAAACGAGTTGCGGACAAACAAACGAATCGGAACGGAACCCGTATCTTTGAAATTAAATTGCGGGTGTTGCACCGTCGCTACGCCGCGATTGCCAAAACGCCATCGCCACAACACCACGTCTGTGCTGGATTGGTCTTTAAAATTTACTTCTCCGCCTTGCGCCGAAACCACTTTGGGGTCGAAATCAAAGTTCGCCGTTGGGTTTGGAGAGATTTGTAGCCCCCCCCCCAGTATAGCCAGCCTTTTACAACCCTGTAAGTTAGAAACACGTAGGGTTGGACTAAAATTTCCCGCCCGCGCATACACATGTGAGGGGGAAAGTTGAAAATTAGTTAAAGAACTACCATCTCCAAAATCCCATTCTACGCGATAGGTAGAATCCAAAAGCGGTGTTATGGTTCTATAATTTACTTTCAATCCCACACAACCCGTGCGAACGTCACTCGCAATCTGGATACTGGGGGGCATCGGCAAATATTCAAAGGTTCTGACCGTGTCGTCGCTGCAACCAAAACGATTGGTCAACGTCAATCGGGCGCGTTTTACGCCATTGGTGCGATATTGGTATTGAACGGTGTTCGCATAATCGGTGATAATGGTGTCGCCCAAGTCCCAACGATAGGAACGAATCGGAAACACAGGCGAAAGCGTCTGATTTGTAAAATTAATCGGCGTAACATGGCAAGAATCGAACTGAACCTTAAAATTTGCGTCCATTCCAGCCCCAATCAAGACATCAACAAACGCAGAATCGTAGCAACGTTGACCGCGATTGAGCCACAACATACCGCGATAGAAACCTTTGCGCGGAAAGGTGATAGTTGGGCTAAAATCCGTAAAACGTTGGTTGGTTCCATCAATATTAAATTCCCAATAAAAAGAATTTATAAACTGTGTCTGACGACTATTGTTTACAAATCGAACTGTTGTAGAATCACATTTTGAAATAATAAAACGTTTTTCGCCTACTAAATTGGTCGAATCTGCTTGATTGAGCCGCGTTTCAACTTTTCGAGGACAAACCAACACATTAAACTGAAAATCTCGATAAACTTTGCTCATCAACACATTGCCCCGATATTCTTCTACGCAAACCGACACCACAAAACCACCAAAAGAAACAGGCGTTCCCGTGATTCGACCCGTCAAAGAATCAATTTTCACCAATGGCTCGCCATACATTGGGCGTTCGGGCGGATACTGGGGGTAGTTATTGGCAATCCGCATCGGCGGCGGAC
>JBJOPA010000225.1:0-3155 GCA_046051005.1 Bacteroidota bacterium | reverse complement strand
ATTTTTTGATTATTTTTTAAATTACGAAATTACATTTTTATCGTATTATATTTTTTCTTTTTTGGAACTTCATTTCGTCCAGATTCGGGCGTATTCGGACGGGGTGGAGTAGTGCCGCGTTGTCGGTTCATCTGTTCTTCCATGCGTTGCATTTGGGCTTGCATGCGCCGTTGCATTTCCACAAATGGGTCTTGGTTGCTACGATTTTGGTCATTTTGGTCGTTTTGATTCTCGTTTCCATCGTTGAAAAAGCGGAAACGCATGGTTCCATTTTCATTTTGAATCGTCGTATCGCCTTGTTGCCCGTTGCCGCCCAAACTTTTCCAACCACTGCCGTCGTTGTAAAATCCAAAACTTTGACCGCCCTGTTGTGACAGCGAATCCAAATCAAAACCCATGCTGCCGCGCATCATGGAATCGTTTCCAAAACCGAAATCTTGAAAACCAAAATTTTGCATTTGCTGCATCATTTGTTGCTGCATACGTTGCTGCATTTGCATCATTTGTTCCATCATGTTGTCGCCCGACGGCGGGTTTTGACGGCGTTTTATACTGGGGGGGGGCGTTTCGGAATCTTGATTTTGAGAAAAAACTGGATTGAGACCAAATCCGAAGCATAAAAAACAAGCAATTAAACAATAGAAATTTTGTTTTTTCATTTTTATTAAAATTTTGTTTTTAAAAAAAAGATTTGATAAATTTAATTATTTTAAATTATGTTAAAACGAATCTAAATTTTTAGAGAAATAATTTTTCAACGGCACGGCACTCATCACGCCCGTGAGGTCGAGCCAACGGACATATTCGATGCCAATTTCTCGCTCAATTTCATGCCGTTTGACGATTAATTTTTGCTGAATCAATCGCAATTCCACGACTTCGAGCAACGTAATTTGTTGCAACAATTTGTCGTTGTCCAACATCTTGCGAATGGGGCTTCGCTCGATTTGTTGGGTGCAAAGTTCGTAACTTTTTTTCAAATTCAGCAATTTTTCTACTTGTAATTCGACATTTTTTTGCGTCAAATTTCGCGTAATGCCAATATTTTCTTTTGATATTTGCACTTGTAAACCTGTTTGTGCCACTTTAAAATTGTTGTTGCCCACAATCGGAAACAACAAACCAACGCGCACCGAAAAATTGTTAACCGATTTTTGTTTGTCAGGAATAGGGAGAATGAAAATCGGATTTTCATAAGCCGCTTGAATGTAATTAAAAATTTGGCGATTGTTGGATTTTTCTACATTCATATTTGCTGTTGCCAACTGATTTTGTGCTATTTTGAATGGAATAACTGGATTTTCTATTGTTTTTTGAAGCAAAGAGGAATAAATAGTTTCAAAAATATTTGAAATTTTGATACGATTATTTTCTTCAATTATTGTATTTTCATTTGCCAATTGCTTGGCTTTATTTTGCTGAAATTGGATTTGATTTTCGAGTTCGAGTTGCGTATTTTGGAGTGCATTTCGGTCATTTTCGGAATCAATGAGGTCTTTCACCTTGATATCCATGCCATTTTCGATTGTTTTTTGCAAAATTTGTTGTTTTTGAACAAAAAAACTATCGAGTTTCGCACGCTCGCGCAGGAGCGGCGGCGCGAACATTAACTCCGCAATTACCTGATAACGGTCGAGCAAAGCTTGATGCAACAACACATTTTTTTCTGCTTCATACACATCAATTTGCGCCGATTTGTATTGTTTTTGTTGTCGTCTTTCGCGAAAACTGTTGGGCGAAAGCACGATTCCGTAGGCATCTTCGTTGCGAATGTTGCCGTAAATGGTGTCTTGAAACGCGCTGCCGTTCAAGCCAAATCGAAACTCCGCTTTTCGGAGCATGGGGACGTGAAATTTTTTGCTTTTCAGCCACTCCGTGAGCCGTTCGTTGCTCGCAAAACGTTCGTCGTTGCGATAACTTTGTAGAAATTGAGTCGTCGTTTGTTGCGATTTCAGAACCGAAAAAGTCAAAAAACAACTTGAAAACAACAAAAATATATACTTTTTCATGCTAAAAATCTTAAAAAAACGATTGGATACTGGGGGGTAGCCCAAAATGTAATTTTTTTATAAAAATATAAATTATTTTTTTATTTTAATTGTAACCGAAATTTTTTCGCCGATATAGAATCGGTTCGAGTCGGGCAAATCCAGATACAACTCGCGTCCCCATGCGCGAAGCTCTTGAAATTTGCGCAATCGCAACGGCAACTCGACCAATTTTGGACTGCAACCCACAATTTTAGAAGGCGCATTGACCGTCGGACGCGAAAAAGATTGTAACAAAACACTATCGCCTAATTGAAACGGCACATTCGCCGTCTCGTGAATGAAACCAATGACGCGGTTCGGTTGTTTCGGATTTATTTTTATCATATCTTTAAAAGCCGATACGAAAGAACCTTTCGCCACCAATAATTGTTCTACAAAGCCGTCCATTGGGGCGATTAAAGCCAGTTTTTGTCGGTCAATTGCTACGAACGCCAAATTTTGTTTCACCAAAGCCACGCGCCCTTGTTCGATTTGGGTGTTGCTTTTTTGCTGCGTTTGGAGTTGCGCAATTTGTTCTTGGGCTTGTTTTTCTATTTCACCAACGGATTTTGAAAGCGCGGCAATGCGTGTTTGTCGCACGCTTGGTTGCGGCTTGCTTTGCGGAAAAACGGTGGTTCGTAGGTTGTTTTGCAACGAATCTTCGGTTTGTAGGACTTGGATTTCGGCTTGAATTTGTTGAATTTGGGCATTTTTTTTCGCCTCAATCAAGTCGCGTTGTTGCGCAATGACGGTATTTTTACTGGCATTTTCGACTTCAATTTGTCGGATTTCGGCAGTTTTTTCGAGGCTCGTTCGGTCTAATTCTGACCGAAAAAGTATGGCTAACGTATCGCCTTTTTTTACAATTCCACCCGTTGCGACGCGCAAATCTTGCACGACTACGGCGTGGTCGAAGCTCAACATTTGGGCTTCACTTTCGGCGGTTGCGAAAAATGTATGCTCACTTTGTCCCAGCAAATCGCGTGTAATCCACCAACTGCCGCCAATGGCAAGCGGTATTAAAATATATAAACTATTAAATTTCATTCAAAAATCTTTCAAAAATATTAAATTACATCAAAAATTGCTTTTCCTCCTCACTTCGGGGGGATTGAGGGGGGATTA
>JBJOPA010000224.1:0-7806 GCA_046051005.1 Bacteroidota bacterium | reverse complement strand
ACCGACCGCGACAACGCTTGCATGAAATTGGAGTCATTCACAAATTTAAACGCTACTCGTTTGACCGCTTCTTCGGAGTCGTCAAGCGGCGAATACAACAACATGGCTTTGAAATGTACGTTGGCTTGGTCGTGCGTGATGGCTTGAAATTCCATTTCAATCGAACGATTTTGGGTCGAAATGGTACGGAAAACTTGCTCTACAATCGGGATTCGGAAGTTCAAACCCGGTCGCATCATGCGCGAGTAACGCCCAAACGAAGTCACAATCGCCACCGTTCCTTGCTGTACGATGGTGATGGTCAGTGAACCGACGAATAAAATAATGCCTAATAAAATCCAAGTACTCATAAATATTTTTTTGATTTTGTTATGAAATAAATATTTTTTAAAATAATAATGTTCTATCTGAAAAGCAACAAACGAAATAACAACCAAACCCCTATTTTCGTCTCAAAATACCGACCAAAAGTACAATTTTTTCGACAGAAAACTATTTTTTACTATTTTTTTTAAAACTTCCCCCTTTTGAGGAGATTATACTAGGGGGGAGCATTTTTTTAGAAAAAGAGTTTTTCAAATTTTTATTAATTATATTTTTTCAAGATGCTTTTTGCCAAAGCGATTTTGTGGACTTCGTCTGCGCCGTCGTAGATGCGGGCGGCGCGTTCGTGTCGGTACCAAAAAGCGAGTAAATTATCGTCGAGCAAACCCGCCGCGCCATGCGCCTGAATCGCCCTATCCACAACAGAAAGCATGATATTTGCGGTAAAAAACTTGATACTCGAAATTTCATTTCGGGCAGACGCGGCTCCATTTTCGTCAATCAATCGGGCGGTTCGCAACACCATGAGGCGAGCGGCATCAATTTCAGCGCGACTGTCGGCAATCCAACCCATGACGAATTGTTTTTGTCCCAACACCTCGCCGTCGCCCATCGCACGCGACCGCGCACGACGACAAAGCAAGTCAAAAGCGCGTTCCGCAATCCCAATCCAACGCATGCAATGATGGATTCGACCCGGTCCAAGCCGCTCTTGTGCCAACAAAAAACCGCTTCCTTCCGCCCCAATCCGATGGGAAACGGGGACGCGACAATTGCGAAATTCAACTTCGGCATGTGTCATATAATCGTCGCTGGCTTCACCCATAAATGCTAAATTTTTTACAAAATGATAACCTTCCGTGTCCGTCGGAACCAAAATTTGACTGGCGCGGCGATGCGGCAATTCGTCGGGATTCGTAACCGCCATCACAATCGCAAAGGCGGCTCCGTCGGCATTCGAAGTGAACCATTTTCGACCGTTTAGGACGTAAAAATCGCCATCTCGCGTAGCAATTGTGCCTAAATTGGTTGGATTGGAGCCTGCAAAATCGGGTTCTGTCATCGCAAAACACGACCGCGTTTGCCCGTCCGCAAGCGGTGCGAGAAACTGTTTTTGCTGTTCGGGCGAACCAAATTTTTCTAACAATTCCATATTTCCGATGTCGGGAGCTTGGCAGTTGAAAACATAATGTCCGAACGGCGACGACCCCAAAATTTCGCTAATTTGCCCAAATTCGCACAACGTGAGGCGATGCGACAAGCCCCACCAACCGTTTTGACGCACCAATTCCCGTTTTTGTTTCAACGCTGGCACAAGTGCGGAAAATTTGCCGCCCAAGTTTTCTGCCGTTTCGAGCGGATAGATTTCGCGTTCCATGAATGCCCGGATTTTGGGCGCAAGGTCAATAATCGTTGGCGTGGCGAATAATGATTCCATGTTATTTTTTTTTATTTTATAAATTTTTGTATGAAAATATTTTTGTTTTCAAAATGTGTCGTTTTTCAGGTTTCGCGTTGATATTTTTTGAATCGTTTGTGTTCCAATTTCACGGAGAACAACCGATTAAAAAAATATCAACACCGAAAACAGCGCACAACTTTTTTTGAAAACAAAAACATTTTTTCAACAAATAAAATCTTTTCTATTTTTTTTCTATTTTTCAGTCCAATTTTTCAAAAAAGACCCCCCCCCCAGTATCTGAGGGAAAAATGAACCTTTTTTGCTGAAAATCCATACCATTTTCCATATTTTTCAACAAATTTTCTGCATAATCTGTCGAAATGCGTTTTAGATTTGCAAAAAAAAGTAATAATTTTTCATCAGTTTCTGACTTTCTGAATGCGAGTTCTATTTGTGGCGTTGCGCCAAAATCTTGTTTTTGAATCGGGATATTCGTTTTTTTCAAGGCATTCATCACGTCAGAAAGCACTTCGTATGAAAAATTGAGCTGATATTTGTCTTCAATAAAACATTCTTTTTTTTGGGCGGCGGCGAGTGCTTGTGCGGCACTTTCGCGGTACGCCTGAATGAGTCCCGACGTGCCGAGCAGCGTTCCGCCGAAATATCGGACGACCACCACGCCGACATCGGTGAGTCCGAAGCTGTCAATTTGCCCCAAAATGGGTCTTCCTGCGGTTCCGCTTGGTTCGCCGTCGTCGTTGGCGCGATAGCGATTGCCCGACACGCCGAGTCGCCACGCATAACAAAGGTGTCGCGCCTTTGGGTGTTCGCGTTTTACGAATTGCAGATGATTTTCAAAGTCATTTTCGGTCGTCACGGGCGCGGCGTAGGCGATAAATTTGCTGCCTTTTTCCTTAAATTCACCTTCACTCGGCGCGTCGAGCGTCGTAAATGTATCCGTCATACCGATTTTAAATTTATTCTATTTTTTTATTTTTCAAGCGATAAAATTAATTTATTTTTTCAAAATATGGATAAAAAAAAAGCCTCTCACACGCGAGAGACTTTTTTTTCTTACCTTATTTTTACTTTTTTACGCTTCTTGCATGAACGGATAGCGATAATCCGTTGGCGGCACGAGTGCCTCTTTCACCGTTCGCGGCGAAATCCAACGGTACAAATTCAAGATAGAACCTGCTTTGTCGTTGGTTCCCGAAGCGCGTCCGCCGCCGAAAGGCTGTTGCCCCACGACTGCGCCCGTCGGTTTGTCGTTGATGTAAAAATTGCCCGCCGCATAACGCAAACGCTGTTGTAAATGCTCGATAACGCCGCGTTCTTTGGCAAAAATGGCACCTGTGAGGGCATAATCGGAGGTTGTATCCAACAAATCCAACGTTTTTTCAACGTTTTTATCTTCGTAAATAAAAATCGTTAAAACGGGTCCAAAAATTTCTTCTACCATCGTCCGCGTTTTTGGATTGGAGGTGGCGATGACGGTCGGTTCGATGAAATATCCAATTTCGTTGCTATATTTTCCGCCTGAAATGATTTCACAATCTTCTTGACTGCGGGCAAATTCGATGTATTGCGTTATTTTGTTATAAGCGCGTGCATCAATCACCGCATTTACAAAATTTGTAAAATCTTCTGGCGAACCCGTTTTGATTTCTTTTAATGTGTTGACCAATAAAGTTTTGGTGGCTTTCCACAACGATTTTGGCACATAAGCACGACTGGCAGCCGAGCATTTTTGACCTTGAAACTCAAACGCGCCGCGAATCATGGCGGTTGCAAGGGCGGGAACATCGGCGGTCGGGTGGGCAAAAATAAAATCTTTTCCGCCCGTTTCGCCTACGATTCGGGGATAGGATACGTATTTATCCAAATTTTCACCAATTGTTTTCCACAAACTCCGAAAAACGGCGGTCGAACCCGTAAAATGCAAACCTGCAAAATCTTTGTGATGGAAAATGACGTTGCCAATCGTCGGACCGTCGCCATAAATGAGGTTGATGACTCCGTCGGGCAAACCTGCTTCCTCAAAAATTTCCATGATGACTTGTGCCGAATAAATTTGCGTGTCTGCTGGTTTCCACACAATAACATTTCCCAACATCGCGGGAGCGGCGCACAAATTGCCTGCAATCGCCGTAAAATTGAAAGGAGTCAAAGCAAAAACAAAACCTTCGAGCGGACGATATTCGACTTGGTTCCAAATCAACGCCGACGAAACGGGTTGTTGATTGTAAATTTCTGTCATATATTGCACATTAAACCGCAAAAAATCGGCAAATTCTGCAATGGCATCAATTTCTGATTGATAAATATTTTTACTTTGTCCGAGCATCGTCGCGGCGTTCATGCGCGCCCGATATTTTGTTGACAACAAATCGGCGGCTTTCAAAAAGATGGCAGCGCGGGCTTGCCAAGCCATATTTTCCCAATTTGGTTTGGCGGCAAGTGCGGCGGCGATGGCAGCTTCGACATGCGAAGCGTCGCCCATGCTGGCGTGTGCGATGACCGTTTTATGGTCGTAAGGCGGCGTAATGGCGAGTTTTTCGGCTGTAAAAACGTGTTTTCCGCCAATGTGCATCGGAATTTCTTGAACCGTTGAACGCGCATTTTTCAAGGCAGCGCGAAGGGCATTTTTTTCGGGAGAATTGGGGGCATAGTTCAAAACAACCTCATTGGTTGCCTTCGGAACGTGGTAAATGGCGTTAGACATAACTTGGTTTTTTCAAAAATAGCCCCCCCCCAGTATTTCCCCCCTCAATCCCCCCGAAAGGAGGAAGAAACGCGGTTTAACATGTGGTTTTGACAATTTTTGTTTTTTTATTTATAAATTATTTTAAAAATGGATAAAGATATTCAAAAAAAAGTCAACCAAATTATCGCATTGGTTTTCCGAAATCTTGTACCCAAAAATTTCCTGCTCTTGCTGCACCAACTTCTTTAAATTCTGAATTCATCAAGGTTTTGCAATGTGACGGACTTTTTATCCAGTCGGTCATCACTTGATGCGTATTCATTTGTCCGCGTGCGACGTTTTCGCCGACTTCGAGCCATTTGTATCCTTCGCGGTCAATTCTGGCATCAAATTCGGAGCCATCGGTGCCGATATGCCCCATAAAATTGTTGTCGCGCATGTCTCGTGCGTGCTTGATGGCGGCTTCTTCGAGGTCTTGGTTCCATCGAAGTGGCGGCACGGGCGGCATTTTTTGATTGCCACAACTACAACCTTTTACCCTCAAATCATTGATTTTTGAGAGCATTTCTTGTCTAAAACTGTTGGGTTCGTCGCCTGTGGGTATGGCAACGGCTGGTTTTTTGACAGCTCCTTTGGCGACAGTTTGGTCTTTTTTGATGGGTTTTTTGGCGGCAATTGGCTTTTTGGGAACAACTGGTTTTTTTGGTGCTATTTTTGGATTATTTGAAGGTATTTTTTGAGAAGTTTTGACTGCTTTTGCTTCGGAATTATTGGATTTTGGCTTGGATACTGGGGGGGGGGTATTTTTGGGAGATGCAGTTGGCGTTTGCGCGACGACCAGCATCGGCAAGCATAAAAACGCCACCATTTGACATTCCCTCTTCAAGGTTTTAAAATATGTAAGAGTAAAAAAACGAAGTTGAAATCCGCGAACCGTCGTATTCAGAAACAATAATTTGCTTTTCATGGATAAAATTTAAAAACACAAATTTTTTTCACTCTAATTTTCATAAAAAAAACTAAAACAGCAACAAAGGTAAATATTTTTTTGAGATGAGAATACAAATCAAGTATTTTTAAAAAAAAATGTATTACGATATTGCTCTATTTTTATTGAGAAAACGAATCAGATGTTAAAAAATAAAAACGAAAAAATAATTGATTTCAAACCTTTTTCGCTCGAAAACGAAGCGGCGCGAAAGGAAAGATATTTAAAATTTTGCGAAACAGAAATCAGCATTCCGCTTTTTTTGCAACCGCGTTGGCTCGATACGGTCAAAAAAACAGGGGCAGAATGGCAAGTTTGCTTGTCGCAAGACGCTTCGGGCGACATCAATGGTGTGATGATTTACTACATTGCGCTGCTCAAAAAGGCGATTCCTGCGGTCATTTTGGCAGAACTTACGCCGCATTCGGGCATCTGGATGCGTCCGCAATTGGTTCACCCTGTGAATGGATTGAAGTTGCAACAACGTTATAACTACGAAAAACAAATCACCGAAAACCTACTCAATCAGCTCGAATTGCGCACCGATATTGCGATTCACGTGCAACATTTGTCGCCCGAAACGACCGATTGGCAGCCGTTTCATTGGCGCGGCTATCATCAAACAACGCATTATTCCTATATTTTGCCCGATATTGCTGACCTCAAAACGACCTATGAAAACCTCAAAGGCAGCGTCAGAACGGACATCAAAAAAGCTGAAAATATCATTGAAATTAAAAAAATAACAGATACAAATGTGTTGTATAATTTGTTGACACAATGTCTAAAAGCACACAATAGAGAATTGATTTTCGCCAAAGAAACGCTCGAAAGGGTGTATAAATTGTTGTTGCAGACCAATGAATGCGATTTGTGGGCGGCGCAAGACGGTGATGGAACGGTTCACGCGGCAGTTTTTATTGTCTATGACGGCGATACGGCGCATTATTTGGCAGGCGGTAGCGACCCCGATTTGCGAAAAAGTAGTGCCATGAATGCCTTGTTGTGGGCGGCAATCGAGCGGGCGAGTGCGCGAGGCATCAAAAAATTTGATTTTCAAGGCAGCATGATTGAGTCGGTGGAGCGTGTGTTTAGGGCTTTTGGCGGCATTCAAACGCCGTTTTTTAGAATAACGAAGACAAAAAATAAATTTTATAATTTGTTAACACTTTTTTTCAAAGATTATCGTTGAAAATATGTTGAAATGGGCATAAAAAAAAGGTTTCGTAGTGTTACGAAACCTTTTTTTTTATGGAAAAAACCACAACGGTTGGAAAAATTATTTACCGCCGTTGAGTTCGTCTTGCCATTTTTTCAATTCGTCCCATTTGCCATCGCGTGCGAGAGCGGCTTGCGCTGCCCACGTTTCAGGGTCATGCGAGTTGTAACGCGGACCTGCTGCTGACAAAATTTCACGAATTGCGACTGCATTGCTGTCTGCAACTGCTGCAAATGTAGGAAGACCAGCTTCTTTCAAAATTGCTTCAATTTTTGGACCGATGCCTTCGATTTTTTTCAAATCGTCGCCAGCCGTTGCCGTTGCTGCTGCTTTTGCAGGTGCTTTCGGTGTAGCCGTTACGGTTGCTGCTGCTGCGTTTGGCGAATCCAATTTTTCTGCGGGAGCCATCGCATCATAACCAATGATGTAAATGATGGTTTTGTCATCTTTCCCTTTTTTGAAAGCAACGACACCATCAATTTTAGCGTGAACCGTAAAGTCTTTGCTGTAATACGTGTTCACACCTGCGCCATATCGCGTACCGCGTTGACGAATCAAAATATTGCCCGCCACTGCGTGCTGACCTGCATAAAGTTTTACGCCAAGTCGTTTACTTTTACTGTCGCGTCCATTATCGGACGAGCCGACGCCTTTCTTATGTGCCATTTTTTAGCAAATTTTAGAAGTCTTAACAAAAAAATTTTAGAGAAGCGGTTGGAATTAACCAATGACGCTGTCAATCGTGATTTGGCTCAAATACTGACGATGACCATTTTTTACACGATAACCTTTACGGCGTTTTTTCTTGAACACGATGACTTTGTCACCCTTCAAATGTTCGTTGACAGTCGCGCTAACGCTTGCTCCTGCAACACTCGGCGTACCGACTTTTACGTTTCCGCCATTTTCAACCATCAACACTTCGTTGAAAGTTACAGACGAACCCGCTTCGGCTTCTAACCGGTGGACGTAGATTTGGTCCCCTTGCGTCACTTTAAATTGCTGACCGGCTATGTTTACGATTGCGTACATGATAAAAAGAACTTTTATTTTATAAAAAAAAATTTGAAAATGCTTTCTTTCTTAAAAAAGCCCGCAAAGTTAAAAACTTTTACCCGAATGGACAAACATTCTTTCAAAATTTTTATCCAAAAACTTAAAATAAT